>NZ_JBAMDD010000010.1:0-164446 GCF_036961565.1 Chitinimonas sp. JJ19 | reverse complement strand
GGGCTAAGAGCCTGTTCAAAGTCTTTTCGCCGCGTCCGGCGCGCGGCGAAAAGACTTTGAACAGGCTCTAACACCTAAGCCGGGCACGCGCTTGGTCCGCCGCATTCTGCAGGCTTGCCGACATGCCGTTCAGCCAGCAGCTACGGCCCTTGCCGGATAAACCTGTATAGTGTCGGACTGTGCTCCGTTTAGGCAGTGTTGCGCCGTACGCCGCAACACCGCGCTGTGCCGCGCACACGGGCTGATTTAGTCCGCTTTACAGGGTTCTTCCAGCAAGCTCGGTTTCTACGCGAGGCGAGGCGCGAATGACTATTTTCAATGCTGCATAGGCTTGCTATGCGCAGAAATGGTTTTCACGAGTAACGCCGCCTCGGAACGAAATGGTCGTCACCGTCAGGTGCCCGCCCATCTCGGCCTACCCCTTGAGGGTAGGGCGAATCGAGGTTACCGGAGTGCCCTACAGTACCCTATCCCCCACCGAGGCGGCTTGCCTCGGCACTGGAGTAATGCATGGCCAAGGAAGAACTGATTGAAATGGAAGGTACGGTATCGGAAGTCCTGCCGGATACCCGCTTTCGCGTGAAACTGGAAAACGGCATGGAGCTGATCGCCTACGTTTCGGGCAAGATGCGCATGCACCGCATCCGCATCCTCGAAGGCGACAAGGTGACCGTAGAACTGTCGCCCTACGACCTGACCAAGGCCCGCGTCAGCTTCCGCCACAAGGATGAGCGCGCAGGTGGCGGCGGTGGTCAACGCCGTCCTGGCCAGTTCAACCGGCGCTAAACCGCCAGTTAGATGGTCACGCCAACGGCACCCCCAGGGGTGCCGTTGTGCTTTTGGCAGGCGTCCGCCCCCCCAGGCACCACTATGCCCTGGCAGACCAGGATGCCATCGAGGGTGCGCCGAATAGACAGCTGCGGGCATTTTGTCGCCACCGTGCATGCCTTCTCGCGCTGTCCCCGTTAGAATCGACCACCCTTCCCGAGCCACCACGGTATTCCCGGCATGCCATTATCGCGGCTGATCGCCCAGTTTATACGCCAGCATTGGCGCCCCTATGTGCTGTCGGCCCTGATGCTGATCGGCGTAGGCCTATTGACCGTCTTCATCCCCCGCCAGGTTGGGGCCATCGTCGACGGCCTGGTGGCAGGCCAATTGCATGGCAATGCCCTGCTCTGGCAACTGGGCAGCCTGCTGCTGGCCGGCATGGGTATTTACTTTCTGCGGGTAGGCTGGCGCTTGCAGCTGTTTGCCGCCAGCTACCAGCTGGGTGTGCAACTGCGCACCCAGCTCTACCAGCGGCTTAGCCTGCAAGGCCCCAGCTTCTACCAGCAACAGCGTACCGGCGATCTGATGGCCCTGGCGACCAACGATGTCGATGCCGTGGAAATGGCGGCCGGCGAAGCCATGCTGGCCGGGTTCGACGGCACCCTTACCCTGCTGATGGTACTGGCCATGATGACAGTCGGTGTGGACTGGCACCTGGCCGCTGCCGCACTGGCTCCCTTCCCGTTGATGGCGCTGGCTTTCTGGTATATCTCCAACCAGATACATCGCGCCAGCCATGACTCGCTTACCCGCTTCTCCGACCTGAACGACCACGTACAGGAAACCCTGGCGGGGGTGCGGACCTTGCGCGCCCTGGGCCTGGAGGCACGTAGCGCACAGCAGTTCAGCGAGCTGGCCGAGCACGCCGCCGAGGCCAGCCTGCGGGCGCAACGCTGGGAAGCCGCCTATGAGCCCGCCGTGGGCCTGACCCTGGTTGCCGCCGTCGGGCTGACGCTGGGCGTGGGCGGCTATCTGGTCTGGCAAGGCGAGCTGACCGTGGGCCTGCTGACTGCCTTCAGCATGTATCTGGGCCAACTGATATGGCCCATGTTTGCCGCCGGCTGGGTCATGTCGCTGATAGAGCGCGGCCGCGCAGCCTGGAGCAGACTGCAACCGATACTGGATGCCCCGCTCACCATTACCGACACCGGCAAGGTGGCCCAAGTCGAGCCTGGCCCGCTGCGGCTCGATGGCGTGCAATTGCGTTACCCAGGCCAGCAGGCCGAAGCGCTCAACGACATCAGTTTCTGCCTGTTGCCTGGCCAGACCCTGGGCCTGGTCGGCCCCACCGGGGCGGGCAAATCCAGCATCGTGCGACTGATACTGCGCCAGTACGCCCAGCGCAACGGCAGCCTGTTCTGGGGCGGCCATGCCCTGGCCGACTACCAGCTGGAAGCCCTGCATGGCGCCATAGCCTGGGTGCCGCAGGAACCCTTTCTGTTTTCTGCCAGCGTGGCCGACAACATCGCCTTGGCCAAGCCTGATGCCAGCCGCGCCGAGATCGAGCAGGTTGCCCGGCTGGCCTCGGTGCACGAAGACATACTGCGCTTTCCGCAGGGCTATGACACCCCTGTGGGCGAGCGTGGCGTCACCCTCTCGGGCGGCCAGCGCCAGCGTGTGGCCATCGCTCGCGCCCTGCTGGCCGATGCCCCCCTGCTGCTGCTGGACGACGCCCTGTCTGCCGTCGATACCCAGACCGAAACCGACATCC
Source organism: Chitinimonas sp. JJ19 (assembly GCF_036961565.1). Taxonomy (NCBI): domain Bacteria; kingdom Pseudomonadati; phylum Pseudomonadota; class Betaproteobacteria; order Neisseriales; family Chitinibacteraceae; genus Chitinimonas; species Chitinimonas sp. JJ19. The sequence continues at coordinate 161,904 of NZ_JBAMDD010000010.1, read as the reverse complement.
TGGGCCACTTGCGCGACCAGCGCCTGAACCGCACCGTCATCATTGTCAGCCATAGGCTCAGTGCCGTGATGGATGCCGACCAGATACTGGTGCTCAAGCATGGCCGGATTACCGAAACCGGCCACCACGCCGACCTGCTGCTGCAGGATGGCTGGTACGCCAGCCAATGGCGCTATCAGCAACTGGAGGCCAGTCTTGACGCCCTCTAACCCGCTCTCCGCCACCAATACCCGGCAGGCCGTTGCCTTGCTGCGGCAGGCCGCAGCGCCCGAGCATCGCCACCTCTGGTGGGGCTGCTTCTGGCTGATTGTTGCCGCCGGCCTGGAAGCCCTGGGGCCCTTGCTGGGCAAGTATTTCATCGACCAGTACCTGCTGCCCAGGGTGCTGGACTGGCCTGCCATCAGCGGCCTGCTGATCAGCATCCTGCTGACCGGCTGGGTAGCCAGCGTGCTGCGCTACCTGCAGCTCACCCGGCTGGCTGGCGTAGCCATGCGCTCGGTCAAACGGCTGCGCGAGCAGGTCTACGGCCATGTGTTACGGCTACCCATGGCCTTTTTCGACAAGGCCATCACCGGCCAGTTGGTCAGCCGCGTCACCAATGACACCGAACAGGTCAAGAACCTCTACGTACAGGTGCTGTTCGTCATGCTGGACAGCAGCATCGTGGTGCTGGGTGCACTGGTTGCCATGGCCTGGCTGGATTGGCGCCTGATGCTGATCGTCATCGTGCTGCTGCCTGCCGTGGTCATCATCGTCTGGTTCTACCAGCGCTTCAGCGCACCGGCCGTCAGCCGGGCCCGCGAGCTGCGCAGCGATATCAATGCCCAGGTGGCAGAGAGCATCGCCGGCATGGCGGTACTGCAGGCCAGCAATGCCGAAAGCCGATTTGGCCTGCGCTTCGGCGAGACCAACCGGCAGCATTTCCGCGCCCGCATGGCTGAGCTGCGTGCCAATGCCTGGCTGCTGCGGCCCATGCTGGACCTGCTCAACGTCATCCTGCTGGTAGTGGTGATTCATAGCTTCAGCCAGCGGGCGCTGGGCGGACTGGAGGTAGGTATCCTGTATGCCTTTGTCAGCTATATCGGCCGGGTGGTAGATCCGCTGATCCAGATTACCTTGCAGTTCAGCCAGCTGCAGCAAGCGGTCGTGGCCGCATCCAGGGTCAACACCCTGCTGCAGGAGCAAAAACCCATGCCCCAGGGTGGGCACGCCCGCATCAGCCACGGCGAGGTAAACATCAGCGCACTGGGCTTCGGCTACAGTAGTGACAACCCGGTGATACACGATCTCAGCCTGCACATAGCGGCAGGCCAGTTTGTTGGCATAGTCGGCCACACCGGCAGCGGCAAATCCACTCTGCTCTCGCTGCTGCTGCGGTTTTACACCCAGCAACAGGGCCAGATCACCATAGACGGTATCGAGCTGCAGCAATTCAGCGACGATGATTTCCGTGCAGACGTGGGCCTGGTGCCGCAAGACCCCTTCCTGCTGGCCGCCAGTGCACGCGAGAACATCGCCATGGGCAGGCCGCTCAGCAACGCAGAAATCGAAACCGCCGCCCGCGCCGCCCGTTGCCACGACTTTATCCTGGCCTTGGAGCAAGGCTACGACACCTCCCTGGGTGAGGGCGGTGCCCGCCTATCTACCGGGCAGAAGCAGTTGATTGCCATTGCCAGGGCACTTGCAGGCAAGCCACGCATCTTGTTCCTGGATGAAGCCACCGCCCATATCGACAGCGAAACCGAACAAGTGGTGCAGCAAGCCCTGACCGAGCTGCGTGGCAAGGTCACCGTCATTGCCATCGCCCACCGGCTTTCCACCATACGTGACGCGGACACCATTGTGGTGCTGAATCACGGCCGCATTGCCGAGCAAGGCCAGCACGAGACCCTGATGGCCCATGAAGGCGGCATCTACCAGCGGCTCTACCTGCTGCAGCAGCTGGGCGACTAGCATGCTGCAGACCCTGGGCCTCTACCTGCTCACTGCCGTGGCCGAGATACTGGGCTGCTTTCTGCCCATGCTGTGGTTGCACAAGCGCGGCCCGGCCTGGTTGCTGTTGCCGGCAGCGGCCTGCCTGGCCCTGTTCGTCTGGCTGCTCAGCCTGCACCCGGCCGCCAGCGGCCGCGTCTATGCAGCGTATGGTGGGGTTTACGTGGCAACCGCGCTGGCCTGGCTATGGCTGGTCGATGGCCTGCACCCCACCGTTTGGGATTGGGCCGGCGTCGGCTTGGTACTGGCCGGTGCCACTGTCATCATCCTGGCCCCGCGCGCATGAACTACCACCACCCCATCCTCTATCGCGACGAGCGCCTGGTCGCCATCCACAAACCCTCGGGCCTGCTGGTACACCGCAGTGAGATAGACCGGCACGAGACCCGCTTTGCCCTGCAGGAAGTGCGCGATCAACTGGGCCAGCGCGTGCATGCCATACACCGGTTGGACAAAGGCACCTCGGGCATCCTGCTGTTTGGTCTGGATGCCGACGCTGCCCGCGCGGTATCGCAACAGTTCGAAGCCGGCACCGTCGAAAAGCGCTATCTGGCCATAGTCCGAGGCTGGCCGGACGAAGCCGGCGAAATCAACCACCCGCTCAGCCGCCAGTACGACAGCTACGAGCGCATGCCCGACCAGGTGGCGCCGCCACAGGAAGCCATCACGCGCTACCGCCGGTTGGCCACGGTGGAGCTGCCCCATAGCGTCGATCGCTATCCGCAAAGCCGCTATGCGCTGCTGGAACTGGACCCACTGACCGGTCGCAAGCACCAGCTGCGCCGACACCTCAAGCATCTGTCCCACCCCATCATCGGCGATGCCACCTATGGCAAGGGCAGGCACAATCGCCTGTTCACCGAACTCTATGGCAATACACGATTGCTGCTGGCCTGCACCCGGCTGGCCTTCAGCCACCCGGAAGGCGGTGCGCGCATCACGGTGGACGCCCCGCTGGCGGAGGATTTTGCCGCTGTCTGCCGGGCGCTGGGCTGGACTGCCTGAATTTTAGGCAGCGGCAATTCCCGCCAAGCGCTCAAGCACTTGGCTTACTTGCCCACAGGCCACCCACAGGCTTGTCCCAGCAGGGTGTGGGTCAAATTGGAGCGGGGCGGCGCAGGTAGCAGGTGGTGCCGTATTGCTCGAAGCCATGGGCCAGATACAGCTGCAAGGCCGCTATGTTAGCCGTCGATACGGTCAACTCCACCGTCTGCGCCCCCTGCTCGGCCATCCGCAGCAAGGCCCAGCGCAGCAAATGCCGGCCCAGGCCCTGCCCCTGTCTAACAGGATGCACCAGCAGACTATTGAGGTAGACCTGGCTGTCGCTGTCCGCCTCCCACTGCACCAGTCCCTGTGGCCGGCCATCGATCTCGACAAAGCCCAGTGAGCAACCCGGCAGGCTGGCCCGGTGTGCCAGCTCCGCTACCGTTGCCGGCGTCACTGGCGGCACATGGCCGGCATAGGCGGCGTTCGATAAGTCACACCAGGCTGCCATATCGTCGGCATCTCCCTGGCGCAAGGGGCGTATGGCCACGCCCAGCGATGGTGGATATTCAGCGGGTAGGGCACGGCGCAACTCGGCCTCTTCCATCTGCACCGCAAAACCCTGCTGCTGGGCAAAGGCCAGCCCACCCAACCAGCGGGCCGGCAAGGCGCACTCCAGGGGCAGCCGCCCGCCATCCATCGCCAACAGCCCCGCCATGATGGCCCGGGCCACGCCACGCCGCCGAAAGGCCGGATGCACCATGATGCGGCCATAGCGCACCATCCCCTGCGCGCCCTCCTCCAGGCCGCTATAGGCCATGCCGGCGACTTGCCCATCCAACTCCACCACCAGGAAGTCCCTGCCAGCCAGGCGGCTGGGATTGCGGGCAAAGTGCTGCCAGCGGGCCATGCTCAGTACATTGACATCGGCATCCACTGCGGCGCAGGCCGCAAACAGCGCCACGATACCCGCGTCGTGCAGGTCGGCTTGGTAGGCAATCACTGGAATCATGGCGCGGGAGCCTAGCATAAGTGCGCAGGCAGGCGCACACACACCCGGCCCAGCTGCCTGATTTTTAAGCAGCACAGAAAACACCTGCGGCGTCAGCCACTTGCCCAATTTGTCCACAGTTGCCACACAGGCTTGTCCCGCCATACTGTGGAAACAACCGGCCTTAGCACCGGCCTGAATACCGCAGCCCTGCTGGCAGTCGAGGTTTGCACCAGCGCTCATACGGCGGCTAGGACAAGCCACGCCTTGCCTATTTTTTAGGCATTACCAGAAAGCCTTCTACCTTCAGGCACTTAGCCTATTTGCCCACAGGCCACACACAGGCTTGTCCCGCGTCGGTGTGGAAACACCGAGGCATTATCCCCAGCGCACCGGCCGCAGCCTCGCTGGCGGGCTGGTTTTGCCGCCTGATGGCGCACCGGGCGGCCAAATGCGCCATCTGCCTGTTTTTTAGGCAGGCAAGGAAAGCTGCATTCCCTCAGTCACTTATCCCGCTTGCCCACAGGCCACACACAGGCTTGTCCCGCAGCTGTGTGGAAACACCTGGGTTTTATCCCCAGTGCACCGGCCGCAGCCCCGCTGGCGGGCTGGTTTTGCCGCCATATAGCGTACCAGGCAGTCGAATGCGCTGACTGCCTGTTTTTTAGGCAAGCCGGGAAAGACTCCTTCCCTCAGTGACTTACCCCGCTTGCCCACAGGCCGTGCACAGGCTTGTCCCGGCTGGATGTGGAGTAATAAACAAGCGACAAGCGCGCTACATATAGTGGTCGTAAATGGCTTGATAACGCCCGCTCTGCCGCAGTTTTCCCAGCGCCTGGTCCAGCTGCGGCATCAGTTGATCCAGCCCATGCCCACGGCTGAATACCAGGTAGGTAGGCAGCATGCTCAATGGCTCGGATTGCGGAACGATATGGGTCAGTTTGAGCTGCCGTATGGTGTAGCGCCCCACATCCAGATTGCTCAGCGCAAAATCCAGGCGCAAGCGCGCCAGCTTGAGGAAATTGGATTGCTCCACGTCGACCTCCTCTATGAAGGCCCGCCCTTCCTGCCGGGCGCTTTCCAAAGTCGCCGGGAGCTTGAAACCACGCCGCACACCGACGATGGCGCTACCGCCCCGGGGAAATGCAGCCAACCTGGCCTGATGCTCCGCATGGACAAACAAGGTATAGGCCGTCACGTGCAAGGGTTCCTGCCCAAACAGCAGATAGGCGTCCCGCTCTGGCGTACGGCTGAAAGAAAAAGCGCACTGCACCGTGCTGGCCGCCCCCTTGCTCAGTTCCGCCTCCAGCCGCTTCCATGGCAGCAAGCGTATTTCCAATTGCACGCCTATGGAAGCCGCCGCCTCGCGTACGGCGTCCACATCCACACCGACGACCTTGTCGCCATCTTGCATGACATAGGGTGGGAAGGTATCGCTGTAGCAGGCCAGCTTGGCAGGCTGCGCCCCCAGGGCAGGCAAGCTCAACAGGCAAAGGATGGCAAGAAAACGGCGCATGGCGACACTCCCAGGTGAACCTTGCCATTCTATGCCGCACAGGCGGCGGACATGCCGGGAAACAGCCAGGGGCGATCCTGCGTGAGTCAAAACGGCCACCGAACCAAGCGGAGTACGCTTCTGGCTTTGTACGGGAACAGGGCGCCAGCTGCGGCCGGCCGCCCATACCAACGGTCTCGGCACTGCATGGCGCGCAGCGCGCAATAAACAGCCGTGCCGGAAAGCAAAACCCCGCCGTAGCGGGGTTCTGTTTACTTGTTGGTCGGGTAGGACACCGTCTGCACCCTGACCTGGCCTGGTTGCCAATCCCAGTGGGTACGCCAGGCTGCCAGGACGGCATTGGGGTATTCCGGCCTGCCGGTACTCCCGTTGTAACGACCCAGGGCACGATAAAGATCGCCCTTCTCGACATTCAGGTAGTGCCGCATGATGGTGCAGCCAAAGCGCAGGTTGGTGTACATGTCGAACAGGTTGTGGTCGCCCTTGCCGATAGCGCGTTGCCAGAACGGCATCACCTGCATCAGGCCACGCGCACCCACCGATGAGATGGCATAACGGCGAAAACCACTCTCGACATGGATCAAGCCCATCACCATCTGCGGATCCAGCCCGGCGCGGGTGGCTTCGTAGTGGATGGCAGTCAACAGCTTCTCACGCATGAAGTCATCGGGGATGCGCTTTTTCAGCCGCGCCGACATCTCGGTCATCCAGGCCTGTCCCTCATTGGGATTGGCAAACACCAGCCGTGGCGAGGCGCTGTCGTTGATGGAACGCTGCATGGCAGTGGCCACCGAGAACGACAGGTCTTCTTCCCGCTGGGCGCCGGCCAGGGCCGGCAGCGTCGCAAAAAGCAATGTAGAGACAAGTACTGAACGCAACATACTACGAACCATAATCCTTACTTTGAAAGCTTGCCAAGCAGGAAGCCTGTGACATCGGCCTGTGCCACCAGTTCCGTGGTGCCAGCCTGGCGCGACACGTACTCTACCTTGCCCTCCGCCAGCGATTTGTCGCCGATGGTGATGCGGTGGGGTATACCTATCAGCTCCATATCGGCAAACATCACGCCGGGACGCTCGTTGCGGTCGTCCATCAGGACTTCCACGCCACGGCCTGCCAGCTCGGCATACAGCGCATCTGCGGCCGCCTTGACAGCCTCGGAACGCTGGTAGCCCACCGGCACAATGACCACGGCGAACGGCGCCATGGCCGTGCTGAAGCGTATGCCCTTGTCGTCGTAGCTCTGCTCGATGGCGGCACCGACGATGCGGGACACGCCTATGCCATAGCAGCCCATTTCCATGGGCTTGAGCTGGCCTTCGCTATCGAGGTAGTTGCAGCCCAGGGCGGTAGAGTATTTGGTGCCCAGCTGAAAGATGTGCCCCACTTCGATGCCACGGCAGATTTCCAGCACGCCGCGACCATCGGGCGAGGGATCGCCGGCCACCACGTTGCGGATATCAGCCACCAGATCCGCTTCCGGCAGATCGCGGCCCCAGTTCACACCGGCGGTGTGGAACTTGGGCTTGTTGGCACCCACCACAAAGTCGCTCATGGCGGCGACTGTGCGGTCGGCAATCAGCTTCACCTTGCTACGATCAATACCGACGGGTCCCAGGAAGCCGGGTGGGCAGTTGAAGAAGGCCCGTATTTCTTCCTCGCTGGCAAAACGGAAATCGGCCAGGCCATCGAGCTTGCCTACCTTCACCTCATTGAGCGAGTGATCACCGCGCAGCAGCAGGATATGCAACTGCTCATTGGCCATCAGGGCGATCAGCTTGACGGTACGCTGCAGTGGCATGCCCAGCAACTCAGCCACGGCTTCGCAGGTGGTCTGCTTGGGCGTATCCACATCACGCATGGCTTCGGCGGCAGCGGCGCGCGGCGCGGTCGGCGCCATGGCTTCGGCGGCCTCCACATTGGCGGCAAAGTCCGAATCCGGGCAGTAGGCCAGGGCGTCCTCGCCTGACTCGGCCAGCACATGGAACTCCTGCGAAGCATCGCCACCAATGGCACCCGAATCGGCCTTCACCGCCCGGAACTGCAAACCCAGGCGGGTGAATACCTGGGTATAGGCCTGATGCATCTTGCGATAGCTCTCGGCCATGCCCGCCACATCGGCATCAAACGAATAGGCATCCTTCATGACAAACTCACGCGCCCGTATCACGCCAAAACGGGGGCGTATCTCGTCGCGGAACTTGGTCTGCACCTGGTAGAAATTCAGCGGCAGCTGCTTGTAGCTTTTGATCTCGGTGCGGGCGATATCGGTAATCACCTCTTCGTGCGTTGGCCCAAAGCAGAAGTCGCGATCATGCCTGTCCTTCATCTTCAGCATCTGGGGGCCGAACACCGCCCAGCGGCCGCTCTCCTGCCACAATTCAGCCGGCTGTATCGCCGGCATGGTCAGTTCCAGCGCACCGGCCTTGTTCATCTCCTCGCGCACGATGGCCTCCACCTTGCGCAGTACACGCAGGCCCAGCGGCATCCAGGTATAAAGGCCAGAGCCGAGCTTCTTGATCAGACCGGCACGCAGCATCAGCTTGTGGCTGGGCAGTTCGGCCTCATTGGGGGCTTCTTTGAGGGTAGAGAGGAAGAATTGCGAGGTGCGCATCAGACGGTAGCTCGACGGTAATCGTTTGAAAGAACGCGATTTTACCGTAGGTTCTGCCGAATATTCCGTTTGAATGCAGAAACAAATACCGGCCCTGTTGCAGGACCGGCTGTTTTGTACCTTTTCTGCCGTTTTTCAGCGCTTCTTTAGCGCGTCTTCTATGCGGCTGCGTATCAACTTGTCCAGTTGTGGCTGCAGGGCACCCAGGGTTCGTTTCAGCGATTCGGTGTGCACAATGGCCAGCTGCTTGCCCAGCTCTATGCGCACCATGCGCTCCAGCTCAGGCTTGAGGCCGGCGACCAGCTCCTGCGCCAGGGCAGCCACATCCAATACGGGCGCAGGCGCCGGCTCCGCATGATCCTCGTCCAGCTCCAGGCTCAGCTCAGGCAGTTCGTCCGACACCAGCACGGTGACACCGCTGCGCGGCGACGGCGAGGCTGGTGATATCGCCGGGGCAGGTGCCGTCGCAACCGGAGCGGCGGGGGCGACTACTGGCGCAGGGGACGGCACGACTGGTGCCACCGGCACGGGCGCTGGCACCGGCTTGGTCGCAGCAACGGCAGGCGTTACCGGTGCGGGTGCGGGTGCGGGTGCGGGTGCGGGTGCGGGTGCGGGTGCGGGTGCGGGTGCGGGTGCCGGGACAGGCTGCGGCGTAGCAGCCACCACGGGTGCTGGGGCTGGCGGCGCAACAGGCGCCACCACCAAGGGCGCTGCCGGTGCAACCGTGGGTAGGGGTGCGGCAACCGGGGCGGCCCTGGGCTCTTCCGGCGGCGGGGCAAAATCGAAGTTGAGCGACAACTCAGGCATCAGCGGCCCATCCGCCAAGGGTGAGTGCGGCTGCGGCGCAGCGGGCTTGGCCTGCTCCTTGGGGAGTGGTGCGTCCAGACTAGGGATGGTCAGCTCGGGGAATTCAAAACTGGGCGTGGGTGGCGCAGACCTTGCCGCCTGCACGGGCGAAGCGGGAACCGCAGGCGGGGGGGCCACGGGTGCCGCAACCTGCGGTGCAGGCGATGCAGGCCTGGGGGACGGCGCCACCGGCGCGGCCGCCACGGGTGCGGCCACCGGCGCAGGTGCGGCAGCGCGTGTCGGCAGTGCACCCAGGCTATCCAGCGACGAGGGCAACTCGCCACGTATCTCTTCGGGGGTGAACATCAGTTCATCGCCCACCACCGGCTCCACCTGGGTCAGCACCGGAATCGCATCACTGAGATCCCCGGCATCCAGGTCGGTCAGCACCGGCACATTGGGATTGAGGCCACTGCCGCGATGGCGTGCGATCAAGGCATCCATCTTGCCTACGACAGCTGGCGGCTCGGTATCGGGGCCCAGCGAGGGAAAATCAGCCATTTGCACGACCTTGCTTGTCCATATCGGTGAACTCGACCTCGTATCCAGCCCGTTTATAGAGGGCCAGACGTTGCCGGGCAACCTCGCGCAAATCCATGTCGTCGCGCGGCACGATTTCTACGATACGCGCTATGCCGCGATCTGTGGGGACGACATGCGCCGTCCAGTTGAACACCACCTCGCGCGGCAGCAGCAGCTCGAGGCGGTGGTCTATCAGTGCAGGCGTCTGGGAGGCCAGTGCATCATCGCCCAGGCAGTGGGGGACAAAGCCCGTAGGCGGCACCTCCCACAGCAGGCGATCGATGACGCGACTGGCAGTCTCCGAATCGGTGACGATACCGGTGGCAAGCTTGCGCTTCACAGCCTTGCCCACAAGCTGGCATAGCGCCTGCTCGCGGTTGGACACATTGAAATAGAAGCTTGCCAACGGTTTCATATCACTTCTTCTTGCCAGCCGGCTTGGCAGCGGGCTTCGCCGCAGGCCTTGCGGCAGGCTTCGCTGCAGCCTTGGTTTCAACCTTGGCAGCAGGCTTGACTGCAGCCTTGGCGGCGGGCTTGGCCACTGCCTTGGTCGCGGGCTTGGCGGCCGCCTTGGCCGGTGCGGCCTTGGCTGCAGGCTTGCTGCCTGCCACCGCTGCGGCACGGGCACGCAGGAACTGCGTCAGCAGCGGCACAGGGCGACCAGTCGCACCCTTGGCCGCGCCCGACTTCCAGGCCGTACCGGCGATATCCAGGTGAGCCCAGTCATACTTCTTGGCAAAGCGCGACAGGAAGCAGGCCGCGGTGACCGAACCACCAGGACGACCGCCGATATTGGCCAAGTCCGCGAAGTTGGACTTCAGTTGTTCCTGGTATTCGTCGAACATCGGCATCTGCCAGGCACGGTCGCCAGCGGTTTCGCCGGCCGCCACCAGCTCACGACCCAGCTCTTCCTTGTTGGCGTACAGGCCGGTCACATGATGGCCCAGGGCAATCACGCAGGCACCGGTCAGGGTTGCCACATCCACCACGGCGGCAGGCTCGAAGCGTTCTGCATAGGTCAGCGCGTCACACAGAATCAAACGGCCTTCGGCATCGGTATTCAGGATTTCGACAGTCAGGCCATTCATGGTGGTCACGACATCACCTGGCTTGCTGGCATTGCCGGCAGGCATGTTCTCGCAACTGGCGACCACGGCGTAGACATTCAGCGGCAGCTTCATGGCGCCCACGGCGTGCATGGTGGCAATCACCGAGCCCGCGCCCATCATGTCGTACTTCATTTCATCCATGCCTTCGCCCGGCTTCAGGCTGATGCCGCCCGAATCGAAGGTGATGCCCTTGCCCACCAGCACGACGGGCTTGTCGCCCTTCTTGCCGCCTTCGTGCTTGAGCACGATGAACTTGAGCGGCTCGGTGCTGCCCTTGGCCACCGAGACAAACGAGCCCATGCCCAGCTTCTCGACATCGGCACGTTCCAGCACTTCCACCTTCATGCCGAACTGCTTGGCAATATCCTTGGCGGTGTTGGCAAGATGGGTGGGAGTGCAGAAATTGGGTGGCAGGTTGCCCAGGTCCTTTCCCAGGTTGATGGCGCTTCCCAGTGCCACACCGGCAGCCACACCGACGGCCGCAGCGGCTTCATCGGCCTTGGCCACCAGCACGGTCACTTTCTTGAGGCCAGGCTTGTCGTCCTTCTTGGACTTGGTGGCATCGAACTTGTAGCTGGCATCAAATGCCGCCACGGCGATTTCCTCGGCAGCCCAAGCCGCATCGCGGCCTTCAAAAGCCAATGCCAGCTCGCCACCAGCAGCCGTCGCAGCACGCACGGCTGCGCGTGCGGCATCGCGGAACTCCTTGTCGGTCTTGCCGGTGCTGACCAGCAGTACACGCTCGGCCGCTACGCCGGCCACCTTGTGCAGCAGTACACTGCTGCCTGACTTGGCATCCAGGTCGCCCAGCTTCAATATGGCGCTGAGGTGACCACCGGCCGCCTTGTCCACCAGTTGCGCAGCCGCCCCGAGCTTGCCCTCGGTGACCGACAGCGCCAATACGGCCGCCTTGTGTTTTTCGGGGCTCACGGCCTTTGCAATGATTTCCACGGTGGACTCCTGTAAGATCGCGGCTCGGCCGCTGCCAGGTATAGGCAGCGCACCCCGCTAGGTTTTTGAAACGCACTGCGGCTTATGGCCGTAGCGAGAATCAGGAAAATTCTCCCGATTTTCCGAACTAGACCGGCAAAAGTCAAAGCGCAACCCGTGCCAGCCCATTCAGCCTCCCCTTCCCTGCTACGTTCCTGCCTACCTTCAGAGCGCCTGTTCGAACGTGCCATGCTGCGCGAATTCGGTGTCATGAGCGCGGGCGTGTTCGTCGTTCTGCTCAGCATTATGATCGTAACCAGCGGTGCCAAGTTGCTCGGCCTTGCGGCCAGTGGCGGCATCGTATCCGAAGCCGTGGCCGCCTTGCTGGGTTTCACGCTGCTCGGCCTGGTGCCATGGCTGCTGTCCATGACGGTCTTCATCACCGTACTCTGGTCGCTAACCCGCGCCTGGCGCGACCACGAGATGGCCATCTGGTTTGCGGCCGGCCAACCACTTACCGCCTGGATCAGGCCGGTACTGACCTTTGCCATTCCACTGGCGCTGGTGGTGGCCATGCTCAGCCTGGGCCTCAGCCCCTGGGCCAAGCAAAAAAGCCGTGAATACCGCGAACAGTTGGCTACCCGAGACGATATGTCAGCGCTGGCGCCGGGCCTGTTCAAGGAATCCTCTCTCAGCGACCGGGTCTATTTCATCGAGAATTTCTCCGGCGTTGCGGGTGCAGCCCGCAATATCTTCGTGCAGTCCACCGCCAGGGATGGCACCCATAGCGTTACCGTAGCAGCCCAGGGCTATCTGCGCAGCCTGCCCGATGGCGAGCGCATACTGGTCATGCAGAACGGCCGCCGCTATGAGGGCATGCTGGGCCAGCCCAATTACCGCATCGTGGAATTCAATGAAGCCCGCATACGGGTACAGGAACCCGACCGGCGGGAAGCCACCACCACCAGCGAGACGCAATCCACCCTGGCGCTCTGGCATAGCGACAACCCCGAAGACAAGGGTGAACTGGCACGCCGCATTGCCAGCCCCATCAGTACGCTGCTGCTGGCTCTGCTGGCCATCCCGCTGGCCTATGTCAATCCACGTGTCGGCCGGGGTTTCAACCTTATCGTCGCCGTCCTGCTGTTTTCCATCTACCTCAATCTGGTCAACATCGCCCAGAGCTGGATCGCGGCGGGCAAACTCCCCAGCCTGATAGGCATCTGGCCGGTGCATCTGGCCATGGCCGCCATTGCCTGGGGCCTGTTCCGCTGGCGGGCCAAACCCCGATCATGAAATCGCTCTCCCGCTACCTTATTGCCGAAGTCACCCGCAGCAGCCTGTTCGTGCTGGCCGGGCTGCTGGGCCTGTTCCTGTTCTTCGACCTGATAGGCGAACTGCGCGACATGGGCCAAGGCAGCTACACCTTCAGCAAGCTGCTGGCCTATGTGCTGCTGCTGATACCTGGCCACGCCTATGAACTGATGCCCATCGCCGTGCTGATAGGCGGCATGATCGGTCTCTCCATGCTCAACCAGCACTCCGAGCTGACCGTCATGCGGGTGGGTGGCCTGTCGGTCTGGCGCCTGCTGGGCATACTGGGCATTGCGGGCTTGTTCTTCGCCCTGATCACCATGGCGGCAGGCGAGTACCTGGCCCCCACAGCTGAACGCACCGCCACCCAGTTGCGGCTGGCGGCCAAGGGACAGTTGGTCGCCCAGAACAACCGCTCCGGCTTTTGGCTCAAGGACGACAGCAGCTTTGTGAATGTGCGCGAAGTCCTGCCCGACCAGACCCTGCGCCATGTGCATGTCTATTTGTTCGATGACAAGCGGCAGATGACAGCCTATGGCTATGCCCGCTTTGGCGATTGGCAGAAATCCGAGCAGGCCTGGAAGCTGCGGGAAATCATCCTCACCAACTTCCACGGCGACAAGGTGGATGTCCAGCACATGCCCGAGTACCTCTGGCGCTCGGTACTGACACCCGACACCCTGCAGGTATTGCTGGTGAAGCCCGAGCAGATGTCGGTGCTGACCCTACTCGACTATATCGACCACCTGGCCCGCAACCAGCAGAAAACCAGTCGCTACGAAATCGCCTTGTGGAGCAAGCTGGTCTACCCCTTTGCCTGTCTTGCCATGCTGATCATCGCCCTGCCCTTTGCCCAGACCCAGCGTCGAGCCGGCGGGGTAGGCATGAAGCTGTTCATCGGCATCATGCTGGGCCTGGGCTTTTACTTCGTCAACAAACTGGTCGGGCACTTCGGCCTGCTGTATGACTGGCCGCCGCTTCTGGCCGCCATCCTGCCTTCCACCTTGTTCCTGATACTGGCGCTGTTCCTGCTCTGGTGGCAGGAACGCCGATGACGGCGGCAGGGTTGGCCAGCACCTTGCTGCGCATCGCGCTGGGCGCAAGCGGTGCAATCGTACTGTTGTGGCTGCTGCTCTACCTGCTGCAGGAGCGCCTGCTGTTCCAGCCCCAGCCCTTGGATGATGCGCAGCGAACCGCCACCGGCAGCCTTCCCGGCACCGAGACGCTGAGCCTGGTCAGCCCCGAAGGCCACACGCTGCGGGGCTGGCTACGCAAACCTGCGCAAACCGGCCCCTGGCCCTTGCTGCTGTATTTTGGTGGCAATGCCGAAGAAGTCAGCCACATCCTGGCCGAGCAGTCCGCCTGGCCCGGCTGGGCCATCGCCACCCTCAACTACCGTGGTTTTGGCGATAGCCAGGGCGAGGCCGGTGAAGCCGCCTTGCGTGCCGATGCCTTGCTGCTCTACGACCACCTGAGCCGCCGTAGCGATGTGCAAGCCGGCCGCATTGTCGCCATGGGCCGCAGCATGGGCAGCGGGGTCGCGGTGGCCTTGGCGGCCGAGCGCAAGCTCAGTGGACTGGTGCTGATCACCCCCTACGATAGCCTCACCGCCGTAGCCCAGCGGCACTATCGCTGGGTGCCGGTACGCTGGCTGCTGCGCCACCGTTTCGATTCAGCCGCGCAGGCACCGCAACGACAAGAGCCAGCCTTGTTTCTGGTGGCAGGCGAAGACCAGCTGATACCCAAGGCCCACGCCCAGCGCCTGCACGATGCCTGGCGCGGCAGCAAGATCTGGGTGGAACTACCCAACACGGGCCATGGCGACCTGTCATCCGCCCCGGCCTATGATGCCGCCTTGCGAAGCTTCCTACAGGGGATTGCTCAAGGCACCGAAGGCGCCCCCAGAAAATAGGCCAGTACAAACAAGCCCAGCATAAACAGGCTCAGGCCCACCTTGGCCACCGTACCTATCAGCAATCCCAGCCAGGTTGCCGCCCCCACCTTGCCCGCCTTCAGGGTATCGCCGCTGGCCATCCACTCGCCCACAGCGGCACCGACAAACGGGCCCAGTATCAGGCCGGGTATGCCGGCGAAGATGCCCACGATGGCGCCCAGCGTGGCCCCAATGACCGCCTGACGGCTGGCCCCCGCCTTCTTGGCGCCCCAGGCGCCAGACACGAAATCAACGACCTGCAGAATGATGGCCAGCACCAGCAACACGCCCAGCCAACCCCAGCCCAGGCGTTTGAAATCGTCCAGCCAGGCACCCAGCAGGCAACCCGCAAACAACAGCGGCGCAGATGGCAGCAAGGGCAGCAAATTGCCGGCAAAACCGGCCAGCATCAGCAGTACGGCCAGCAACCAGCCGCCGATATAGAGAAAATCCATGACAACCCATGAGCAATGCAGCCCTTACGGCTGCGACGGGGAGCAAGCATAGCGGGAATGCCTGCCCTATGCCCAGCCTCATGGTGGTGGCGCACAAATGCAAAGGCGACCGAAACCACGGTCGCCTTTTATTTGCCGGCTTGGGCCAGCAGCGGCGCTTACGCGCGCCGCCCTATGGCGGGCCTAGTGCTGCAAGCCCGCGAGAAATGCATAATCGCTATCACGTCGGCCTAGGGAACCGCGCTGTTCACTGCTTTCCAGCGCGAGGTTGTAAATACGCCAGTCGCGGTCTTCAGGGTGTATCGGGGTGCGACGATCTTGCAAGCGACGTTCCGGGCCTCGGTAGCCTAGCGTGTCGATAAAGGACTGTTCGCGCATCCAGCCTCCTTTCCTTGGCGCAGTGCAGAATACACACCGCTTGAGACCCAACTCTAGACCCGTATGGACAATTTGGCGCGGCCGTTCGTCGCGGAACCACCGATACGCGGGCCTCACTGGCAACCTTGCTAGGGCAGCTTTGATATTGCGGCTACCCGCGATCAGCACTGCCCACCTCGATACAGTCCTAATCGCCCGGCGCCCCAGCTTTTCGGCCATGGCCGGTGGCAAACCTCAATCCCTGTCCGGCGCGCCCAAGGGAAAATTCGGCCTGAACCATCGCGCCTCGTCCACCGCACGGGCGAAGGAAGGGCGGGCAAGCAGCCGTGCACGGTAGGCGCGCAGTACGGGAAACGTCTCGGCTATCCGATGTGTCCAGTCCGCATAGAACAACGACGGCGCGGCGGCGCAGTCTGCCAGTGTGAAATCCTCACCGGCAGCCCAGGTCCTGCCGGCCAATTGCCCTTCAAGCCAGGCATAGGCCAGTTCCAGCTTGCCGACAGCCTGCGCCATGCCTTCCCGTCGCTTCACCGGGTCGCCCGTCAAGGCACCATCCACGGCGTGTTGTGCCGCGTTCATGACATGCAGGTCGAAGAAGCGGTCAAGAAAGCGCACATCCAGCGCTGCGACCGGGTCAGCGGGTAGCAGGCGCACCGGCCCAGGATAGGCATGCTGCAGGTACTCGATGATGATGCTGGTCTCGGCGATGCTGCGCTCGCCATCCACCAGCAGCGGAAACTTGCGCAGGGGCCAGCGCCGTAGCCACTCGGCCGTATGCTGCGGGGTATCCGGCCCTATGCTGCGGAAGTCGAAAGGCGTGGCGTTCTCATACAGCGCCACCAGCACTTTCTGTGTATAGGAGGAGAAAGCATGACCGTAGAGCACCAGCGACATCGTGAGACCTCCCATTTTATGGAACCGCGAGCAAGCCCGCTGCATTCTGCAAGCGGCGCCGCTTGATTGTCCAATCACCGGGCCTGCCCCCTGGATCAACTCGTACCGGGCCTCATCAACCGCAGCATCCATAGCTGGAATATTTGCGCCATCGCAACTGGATAGCAAATTTATGCGTGGTACACGCCGCTCACCCACCGCCGGCCCTAGAATGCGGGAATCCTAAACGGACCTCCCGCCATGACCGACACCCTCAAGCAACTCGCCATTGATCGCACCGCTCAGCCGAACAAGCGCCGCAAGCGCTGGGGCAAATGGCGTATCGCACTGGTGTTGATGGTACTGGCAGGCGCCGCCCTGGTCTTCAGCCAGCGCGGCAGGCCGGTTGCAGTGCAGACCGCCAAGGTCACCCAGGCATGGCCCTCGTCGGCCTTGTCGGACCTCACTGCCACCGGTTATGTGGTCGCGCAGAAAAAAGCCGCCATCGCCTCCAAAGGCACGGGCAGGCTGGAATGGCTGGGTGTGCGCGAAGGTAGCCAGGTCAAGGAAGGCGAAGTCATCGCCCGGCTGGAGAGCGCCGATCTGCAAGCCCAGGTAGCCCAGGCCGTGGCCAATGTGGAAGCGGCCCGCGCCCGGCTCAAGCAGACCGAGGCCGAGGCCTTGGAAGCCGAACGGGCTTTCCGCCGTAGCCAGGAGCTGCTGGCGCAGGGCTTTATCGCCGGCGCCTCCCACGACAATGCCATCTCGCGCACCAAGCAGGCCGCAGCCCTGGTCGGCGCCCAGGCGGCAGCAGTGAGACAGGCCGAAGCCGCACTGACACAGGCGCGTGTGGGTCTGGAGAACGCCTATATCCGTGCGCCGTTCTCCGGTGTGGTGCTGACCAAGACCGCCAATGTCGGTGATGTGATCTCGCCCTTCAATGCTAGTGCCGACTCCAAAGGCGCCGTGGTAAGCATGGCCGACATGACAACCCTGGAAGTAGAGGCAGACGTATCCGAAGCCAGCCTGTTCAAGGCCAAGCCGGAGCAGCCCTGCGAGATACAGCTGGATGCGCTGCCTGACCTGCGCCTGCTGGGCCGTGTCAGCAGCATCGTGCCCTCGGTGGATCGCAGCAAGGCCACGGTCACCTTCAAGATCGGCTTTATCGAGAAAGACCCCCGCATCCTGCCCGAGATGAGCGCCAAGGTGAGCTTCCTCAGCCGTCCGCTCCAGGCCGACGAACGCAAGCCCCGCCTGGCGATCAACCCCAAGGCGCTCAGCCAGGGCGCGGTGTTTGTCGTACGCGACGGCATAGCCCACCGCACTGCAGTGCAACTGGGTGGCCAGCTGGGCGACATGCAGGAGGTGCGTGCTGGCATCAAGCTGGACGAGGTAGTGGTACTGGAACCTGGCGACCTCAAGGACGGTGCCCGCATCGTGGAGGCGAAACCTTGACAGCCAGTGCCGAAGTCGCAGTCGCACTGCGCCATGTCAGCAAATCCTATACCCGTGGCGGGCAGGCGGTGGAGGTACTGACCGATATCGATTTCGATATCCGGTCAGGCGACTTCCTGGCCCTGATGGGGCCGTCCGGCTCCGGCAAATCCACCCTCTTGAACCTGATTGCCGGCATAGACAAACCCAGCGGCGGCCAGATACTGGTGGGTGGCACGGATATCGCCACACTGGACGAGGCCGACCTGGCCGACTGGCGTGCCAGCAACGTAGGCTTCATTTTTCAGTTCTACAACCTGATGCCGGTGCTGACTGGCCTGGAGAATGTGGAGCTGCCCCTGATGCTGACCCGGTTGAGCCGACGGGAGCGGCGCGAGCATGCCGCGCTGGCACTGGAGATGGTCGGCCTGGCCGACCGCATGCAGCATTACCCGAATGAGCTCTCGGGCGGCCAGCAGCAAAGGGTGGCGATTGCCCGCGCCCTGGTCACCGACCCCACCCTGATCGTGGCGGACGAACCCACCGGCGACCTGGACAGAAAATCAGCCGGCGAGATACTGGACCTGCTGGACAGGCTCAATACCGAGCTGGGCAAGACCATCATCATGGTGACCCACGATGCCCGTGCAGCCGAGCGCGCCCACGCCATACGCCACCTGGAGAAAGGCGAGCTGTCCAGCCTGGAGATCAATCCGCGTGCCGCCCCCTCCCCTACCTGAACCCTTACCGGACAGCGCCACTGCGCTAGCAGCGGTCTGGCCCGCAGCTACGGTTGCGGCCAGCCTGCTTGGCGCCATAGAGGGCACTGTCCGCCAGGCCGATAAGCTGCTTGAGTTCCATGGCTTCGGCCACGGTGGCCACCCCTATGCTGGCGGTAACCTTGATGCTGCGGCCCTTCAGCATGAAGTGCTCCTCGGCGATAGCCAGACGCAGGCGCTCGGCCACCTGCAGGGCCTCGGACGGGCCGGTCGCCGGCAGCAGGATGCAGAACTCCTCCCCGCCATAGCGGGCCAGCATATCGCCACCCCGCAACAGCGACTCGATGCGTCGTGCCACCTCACACAACACCTCATCGCCGGCCAGGTGTCCGACCTCGTCGTTGATCTGCTTGAAATGATCGATGTCCAGCATCAGCACCGACAACTCGCCCGGCTCGCGTGCCAGCCGGGTCAGGGCAGCCTGGCCTACCGGATCAAAGGCATAGCGGTTGAAAGCGCCGGTGAGGGCATCGTGGGTGGCCCGCTGCGCCAGCTCCATCACCATGGTCTCCCGCGCCATCAGGGCAAAGCCGAGCGAGCAACCCAGCACGATAACCTGGGCTGCCAGCATGGAGAGGGTGTGCAGCGGCCCAGTCATCTGCATGGAAGCCGGCGGATGCACCAGCGCACCTATGGTACGCACCAGCAAGATCAGGGCACACAAGCCCAACCAGAGCCCCATGGCATAGCGGGCCGGGGCGTCCATGCGAGTAGCCCCGCGCAGCAGCATGCGCACCGACATCACCAGCAACAAGGTCAGCGCCAGCGACACGATAAAGATCATGAGCATGGGTATGGCGCCGCAGAAGAAGGCCAGACTCAGCGATCCAGCACCGGCTATGGCGGTCCAGCGCAGATTGGCCGGATAGGGCGGCAGGCCCACCACCTCGGCCATGGCGGCATACAGCAGCACGGCGGCGGTGAATATCAGCAGGTTGGCCAGCAATACGCTCAGCACATCGGGCACCACCCCGCGCAAGGCCATCAAGCCCCAGGTCACCGCCAGCAGCAGCAAGCCCACCACCCAGTGGCGCCCACCGGGCAGATGCATGCGGCCATAGCTGGCCAGTTGCAGCATCAGCGCAGACAGCAAGGTGGTGACTACCAGGGCAATAGCCAGCGTGCGGGCATCAAGCATGTCGGCCTTTCCACGCCGAAACCTAACGTCCTTACTGTAGAACCTGCTATGGACTATTTCATCTTCCGCCCCCTGGCGCCGACCCTGCCGCCAAACCGGTACGGGGGCATGCTGCCATGATGCTGTTCCTGCTGCGCATGTCACTCAAGAACGCCCTGCGCCATCGCCTGCGTGCGGCACTCACTTTGGCCGGCCTGGCCGTCGCGATTCTGTCGTTCGGCCTGCTCAGCACCGTGGTCACCGCCTGGTATGCCGGGGCAGATGCCGCCTCCGACAAGCGCCTGATCAGCCGCAGCGCCATCTCGCTGGTGTTCCCACTGCCCATGAGCTACGGCGAGAAGATACGCAGCGTGGAAGGCGTAACCGGCATCTCCTGGGCCAACTGGTTTGGCGGTATCTATATCGAGCCCAAGAATTTCTTCCCCCAGTTCGCCGTGGACCCACCCAGCTACCTGCGGCTGTATCCCGAGTTTCAGGTGGATGAGGCAGAACGCGCCGCCTTCTTCCGTGACCGCCGGGGTTGCCTGGTGGGTCGCAAGCTGGCCCAGCGCTTTGGCTGGAAGGTAGGAGATACCATCCCGCTCAAGGGCACCATCTACCCCGGCACCTGGTCCTTTGTGGTACGCGGCATCTACGAGGGGCGCGATGCCACCACCGATGAGAACCAGTTTTTCTTCCACTGGGACTACTTGAACGAATGGGTGTTGCAGCGCTATCCCAAGCGGGGCAATGCCACGGGCGTGTTCGTGGTGGGCATACGCGAGGGCAGCGAAGCGGCACTGATCAGCGAGCGGGTGGACAATCAGTTCCGCAACTCGCTGGCCGAGACCCTGACCGAGACCGAAAAATCCTTCCAACTGTCGTTTGTCGCCATGACTGACAGCATCGTGCTGGCCATCCAGGTGGTCAGCTATGTGGTCATACTCATCATCATGGCCGTCATGGCCAATACCATGGCCATGGCGGCACGCGAACGCACGGCCGAGTACGCTACGCTCAAAGCGCTGGGCTTTGGCCCACCAGTGGTAGGCTGGCTGATCCTGCTGGAGAGCGTCCTGCTATGCGCCCTGGGGGCGGGCCTGGGCATCCTGCTCAGCTTCCCCGCCGTTAAACTGGTAGGCCACGCCCTGGACAATCTGTTCCCGGTCTTTCATATCGCCAGCCAGACACTCTGGCTACAGGCCGGTGCTGCCCTGGTTGTCGCACTGGTGTCTGCCGCCGTACCCGCCTGGCAATCCATGCGCATACGCATTGTTGACGGCCTGAGGGCCATTGCATGAACCTGACCCGCGTCCCACTCAGCTATGTCTGGCGTAACCTGCTGACCCGCAAGCTCACCACCGGCCTCACGGCGGGCGGCATGGCCCTGGTGGTGTTTGTCTTTGCCACCGTGCTGATGCTGGAAGCCGGCCTCAAGCAGACACTGACCGCAACCGGCCTGCCCCAGAATGTGGTGGTCATACGCAAGGGCTCGCAGACCGAAGTCCAGAGCGGCGTGTCCCGTAGCGAGGCCGCCATCATCGAAAGCCAGCCCAATATCGCGCTCGATGGCGCCGGCCGCCTGCTCAGCAGCCGCGAGAGCGTGGTACTGATCTCGCTGAAGAAACAGGGCAGCGGCAAGCCGGCCAATGTGGTGGTGCGGGGGGCTGGCGAGCAAGGGCTGGCATTGCGGCCCCAGGTTCAGCTATTGGCCGGCCGCCAGTTCCGTCCCGGCAGCTCCGAGATCATCGTCGGGCGTGCCATTGCCGATGGTTTCGATGGCGTACAGCTGGGCACCAGCCTGCGCTTTGCCCGCCGCGACTGGTTGGTGGTGGGCATTTTCGACGCTGGCAAGACGGGTTTCAACTCCGAGATCTGGGGCGACGCCGAACAGATGATGCAGGCTTTTCGCCGCATCAACTATTCCGCCCTGGTGTTCCAGCTGGCGGACAGCAATGGCTACGAGGCAAGCCGCCAGGCCCTGGAGGCCGACCAGCGCCTGACTACCGAATACAAGCGCGAAACCCGCTTCTATGCCGACCAGGCCCAGACCATGGCCACATTTATCTCCATACTCGGCACCGTACTCTCGGTCATTTTCTCCATAGGCGCCGTCATCGGCGCCATGATCACCATGTATGCCGCCGTCGCCAATCGCACCGGCGAAATCGGTACGCTCAGGGCACTGGGCTACCGGCGCAGCAGCGTGATGGCCGCCTTTCTGGCCGAATCACTGCTGCTGGCCTTGCTGGGCGGGGTCATGGGTGTGGTACTGGCGTCCTTCATGCAGTTCTTTGCCGTCTCCACCATGAACTGGCAAACCTTCTCCGAGCTGGCATTCAGCTTTACGCTCACCCCGGCCATTGTGGTCAAATCCCTGCTGTTTGCCCTCTTCATGGGCTTGTTGGGCGGCTTTCTGCCTGCCGTGCGGGCGGCCCGCATGCAAATCGTCGATGCCTTGCGGGCAGCCTGAGCCCCTGTCGCCCATGCAAGTCGTGGCTGGATGGTGACACCATCCCTGGTACCGGGGGGCATGACGCTACCAAGCCGACCAACGGCAGGCAGCACTCCCAAGGTTGCCAGTTGTGGCCAAGCGGTTTTTTCTATCCACCGCTGGTCGGCTGCCCTATATAAAACCGGTTTGCTGCCGATAAGGTGGCATAGCCCGGCGAACTCATACAAACGGGCAAGGCAATGACAGGAGCACCACCATGAAACTCGCATCGCTAGACGCCGGGCAGCAGGCCCAGGCCCACGCGCCCCATGCCGCCACCGGCAAAGCAGCCGACAAGGCCAAGTTGGGCCTGGAGATCAGCCATACCCAGTCCAGCTACAGCTTCAGTGCCTCCTTCAGCGAGGGCAACAACCATCTCAAGCTGGTACTGCAGACCAGTTACGAAGCCATCAGCGTCCGTGCCCGCATCGCCCTGCCCGAAGGCGAGGCACTACCAGAACCGGCCGAGTACGACCCGCTCGATGTCAGCCCGGAAGCGACCGCCAAGCGTATCGTCGATCTTTCCACCGGTTTTTACGAGCTGTTCAAACAGCAGCGCCCGGATGAAGACGAAGCCAGCGTGCTGGACAATTTCATGCAGACCATAGGCAAGGGCGTGGCACAGGGTTTTGCCGAGGCGCGCGAGATACTGGACAGCCTGGGCGTACTCAAGGACCAGATCGCCAGCAATATCGACAAGACCTGGGAGCTGGTACAAAATGGCCTGCAGGCATTTGCCAAACTGCACATGCCCGCCAAGCCCGATAGCGCTCAATAGCCGTGTGCAAGGCGGGAACGGGAAGGCACTTTTTGTCCCGGCGGCAGTCCACCGATCAACTTCCCGCCGCAGCTGCCCATGCCTCGAAAACTACTACGCCGCTGGTTGCCTGACCGTGACACGCTCAATCGCAACGCCTTCTTGCGGCGTTGCGCCCCCTTCCTGACCCACCACAACCTCTGGCACCTCAACCGGCATTCAGTCTCGGGTGGTCTGGCCGTAGGGCTGGCCTGCGGCATGATACCGGGGCCACTGCAGATGCTGACAGCCACCGTGCTGTCCATTCTGTTCCGGGTCAACCTGCCGGTGGCCATCTTCGGCACCTTCTTCAGTAACCCCTTTACCATCGTCCCGCTCTACCTGGCCGCATTCGGGCTGGGTCGGCTGATCACCGGCGCCAACGGTGGCCCCGCCCATATCCCGCCGGCGCCGGAAACCGACTGGGCCAATCTGGCAGGCACCGTACAAGCCTGGCTGGACTGGATGGTGACACTGGGCACGCCGCTGGCCATAGGCATCGTGGTGCTGGCTCTGCTGCTGGCCTTGGCTGGCTATGGCGCAGTCCAACTGGGCTGGCGCCTGCATGTCAGGCATGCCCTGCATTGCCGGCGGCAACGCAGGGCTACTGCAGGGATGTAAGAGCCTGTTCAACGTCGCAGCCAGGGCATGACGCGGGTCAACCCGCGTTGTGCACCACCACGGTCTGTGCCGGCATGGGTGCCGGAAAGCCCGCCTCGGCCAGGGCCTCACGTATCAGGGCCTGGGTATCGAAATACACCTGCCAGTAGTGGTCGTTATGACAGAACGGCCGTACCGCCAGCACCGGCCCCACCAGATTGAATTCCAGTATCGATACCTCGGGTTCCGGGTCGACCACCACATTGGCAATGCCGGCCAGCTTACCCTGCAACAAGGCAATTGCAGCACGGTGATCCGCGCTGCCAGCCAGTTGCGCCTTGAGTTCCACCCGCCGGTAAGGATTGGCGCTGAAATTCTGTATGGTATCGCCGAATATCTTGTTATTGCCCACGATGGTCAGCACATTGTCAGGCGTATTGATGGTGGTGGTGAACAGGCTGATCTCCTTCACCGTGCCGGTAATGCCGGCCACCGAGACAAAATCGCCCACCTTGAAAGGCCGTAGCACAATCATGAAGGCACCAGCCGCAAAATTGGCCAGCAAGCCCGACCAGGCCATGCCTATGGCCACACCCGCAGCCGCAATCAGCGCCGCAAAGGTAGTGGTCTGCACCCCGAAGTAGCCGAGTATGCCTATCACCAGCAGGATATTGAGCGTAACCGTCAGCACCCCGCCTATGTAGCGCATCACGGTGGGGTCCACCTTCTGCCGCTCCAGCGAGCTGCGCACCGCCCGTTCGGCTATGCCTATCAGCCAGCGGCCTATGACCCAGAAGGCGATCGCCGCCAGTAGCTTGACCCCCAGGGTGGTGGCGTAGCCCAGCAACAGATCCTGCCAGTGTGCGAAATCAATATCCATTTTTTTCCTCCAGGCGAACCTGTGCGCGCCAGTGGTACACCGAGACACGCCAGGTTCTGGCTGCGGCCGCCATTCGGCCGTGGGCTCAGCTTAGCGCCTGAGTGGGCTGATTTCACCCCCATATCATTAACCGAGCAGAGCCGAAGCCCCCCTTGGCTGCAGGACATATCGACCGCAAGCCTGGTAGGCAGCGCTACCCAGCCCATCGCTTGCATATCGATGACGCCAGGGCCAAGCAAAGGGTCAGTGACGGAGCGTCCCAAGCAAATTCATCGCATACAACCAAGCGCGGTTTCCGCGACAGCAATCCCGCTACAACTTGGCCTTCACATAGCTGCCTGGCGCATCCTCGATGGCGGGCAGCTCGCCCGCGCCGGGTTGCCGCGCAGCAACCGGCTTGCCCTGGTATGGCTGCACCCATAGGGCCCAGTCCAGCCACCACGAGCCCTCATGTGCGCTGCTGCCTGCCAACCATTGTTGCGGCGTCTCCGGCAACGCCGCATTGGTGGCATAGCCGTATTTGTTGGCCGAAGGCGGATTGACGATGCCGGCGATATGGCCGGAGCCGCCGAGCACAAAGCGGACCGGCCCCTGCAGCAGACGGGCGCCGGCATAGGTCGATTGCCAGGGGGCGATATGATCCTCGCGGGCGGAGATGAAATAGGCCGGCGTCTTGATGGCGCGCATATCGATGGGCACGCCTGCCAGCGTCACCCCGCCGGGGTCCTTCAGCACGTTCTCCAGGTACATCTTGCGCAGGTAGAAGCGATGCATGGCGGCTGGCATGCGGGTGGAGTCGCAGTTCCAGTACAGCAGGTCGAACGGCATGGGCTCGCGGCCCAGCAAGTAGTTGTTGATCACGAAGCTCCAGATCAGATCATTCTCGCGCAACAGGTTGAACACCCCGGCCATCTGGTGCCCTTCCAGATAGCCCTTTTCCTCCATATAGGCATCCAGGCTGCCCAACTGCTCCTCGTCGATAAATACCCCAAGCTCGCCCGGCTCGCTGAAATCGATCATGGTGGTGAAAAAGGCCGCCGATTTGATGCGGCTGGGTGGATAGCGTTTGTCCTTGGCCGCCGCCATCCAGGCCAGGGTGGCCGATAGCAGGGTGCCACCTATGCAATAGGCGGCGGCATTGATCTGCTTCTCGCCGGTAGCTGCCTGTATGGCATCCAGCGCGGCCAGGGTGCCCTCGGTCATATAGTGCTCAAAGCCCTTGTCGCGGTGGCGGCCATCGGGGTTGACCCAGGAGATGACGAACACGCTATGCCCCTGCTCCACTAGCCAGCGTATCAAGGAGTTCTTGGGCTTGAGGTCGAGGATATAGAACTTGTTGATCCAGGGCGGCACCACCAGCAATGGCGTTTTGTGGACCTTATCGGTCAGCGGTGCATATTGGATCAGCTGCATCAGCTCGTTCTGGAACACCACCTTGCCCGGCGTCATGGCCACATTTTCGCCCAGCGTAAAGGCATCCAGATCGGTCATGCGCGGCATCATGCGGCCGCCATTGCGTTCCAGGTCTTCCAGCAGGTGGCCAAAGCCCTTGATCAGGTTCTCGCCCCCGCTTTCCAGCGTGGCCTTGAGCGCCACCGGATTGGTCGCCAGGAAATTGGTGGGGGCCATGGCATCGACAAACTGGCGGGTATAGAACTGCACCCGCTGGGCCGTATGCTCATCCAGGCCGTCTACCCCGGCCACGCTGTCCTGGATATGGCGCGAAGCCAGCAGATAGGCCTGTTTGACGAAGCCAAATACCTGGTTGTTGACCCACAGCTCATCCTTGAAGCGCTTGTCCGGCTGGGCAGCGGGCTGGGCAGGCTCGCCCAGCCAGAACTGGCGCATGGCCGCCTGTGCCATCTCGGCATAGTCCATCCAGAACTGCATCTGCGCCCGCAGTATAGGCTCGGGCTTTTCCAGCACCACACGCCAGAGCGCCTCGAAGGCATGCTGCACACTCTGCGGATCGGGTATCTGCACTTGGGGGGCGCCGCTGGCTTGCTGCTGCAGCTTGTCCTGCATCAGCTTCTGCCAGCGTGCCGCCAGCTCGCTCAACTGGGTCAGGCGGTCGTGCGGTTCGGTCATGGCCGGTCTCCTTGTGCGGGCAGTGTAGCCCATGCCATTACCGCCGTAGCAATGGCATGGGCCTGGCTGCAGGCCGGGACGACCTTACCGGCTTATCGGCCCAGGCGTGCAGCCAATCCTGCCGGTGCCGCAAAGCGATCCCCGTAGGCCACAGCCAGCTCGGCGGCACGGCCCAATGCATCAGCATGCTGATGCAGGAACTGCATGGCGCCGCCACTCCAGACCGGGAATCCTATGCCCAGGATGGCGCCGACATTGGCATCCCGCTCACTCTCCAGCACACCTTCATCAAAACAACGAGCGGTTTCCAGCGCCTGGGCAAACAGCAAGCGGTCTATCAGCAGTTGCATGTCGGGCAGCGGCCTGTCCGGCTGGGCAAAGGCCGCCAGGCCAGTCCAGAGCTGTTTCTTACCGCCCTCGGGGTAGTCGTAGAAGCCGCCGCCAGCCGCCCGCCCGCTACGGCCCAATGCGTGGATCATGCGGTTGACCACCGCCTCGGCCGGGTGGGCGATATAGGCGTCGCCCAAGTCCTCGCGCGCCTGCTTGCTGATGTGCTCGCACAGGGTAAGGCTAACCTCGTCGGTCACCGCCAACGGGCCGACCGGCATGCCGGCCTGCAAGCCCGCCTGCTCCACCATGGCGGGCGGCACGCCCTCGGCCAGCATGGCCATGCCTTCGTTGATGTAGCAACCGAACACCCGGCTGGTAAAGAAACCACGGCCATCATTGACCACAATAGGGGTCTTGCCTATCTGTTGCACAAAGTCATAGGCCAGCGCCACCGTGGCCGCGTCGGTATCGCGGCCCTTGATGATCTCCACCAGTTGCATCTTGTCCACCGGGCTGAAGAAATGCAGGCCGATGAAACGGGCCGGCGCTCGCGATGCCTGGGCCAGGCCGCTGATGGGCAGGGTCGAGGTATTGGAGGCAAACACCGCGTCGGCAGGCAGCACGGCTTCGGTTTCCTGGGTCACCCTGGCCTTCAGTTCGCGGCTCTCGAATACCGCCTCGATCACCAGCTCGCATCCGGCCAGATCCGCCACAGCCTCGGTGGGCTGTATGCGCGCCAGGATGGCTGCCGCCTCTGCCTCGCTGCAGCGGCCCTTGGCTATCCGCTTCTCCAGCAGCTTGGCGCTATAGGCCTTGCCCTTCTCGGCGGCGGCCAGGCTCACATCCTTGAGTACTACCTGCACACCCTTGCTGGCGCAGGCCCAGGCTATGCCTGCCCCCATCATGCCCGCCCCCAGCACGCCCACCCGCGCCACCTGGCGCACGGCGATGCCCGCAGGCCGGCTGGCACCCGCCTTGATTTCATTCATGGCAAAGAACAGCGTCGCAATCATGTTCTTGGCCACCTGGCCGGTTGCCAGGCGGGTGAAGTAACGGGTCTCTATCCGGCAGGCATTGGTGAAATCCACCTGCGCACCTTCCACCATGGCGGCCAGTACCGCCTCTGGCGCGGGGTAGTTGCCACGGGTCTTCTCGTACAGCATGGCCGGCGCCACCGCCAGCATCTGGGCGACCTTGGGCTGGCTGGGCACGCCACCGGGCAGCTTGTAGCCTTCGGCATCCCAGGGTTGTTTGGCGTGGGGGTTGGCCTTGATCCAGGCTCGCGCCTGGGCCAGCATGTCCTCTGTCGAACCCGCCAGTGCATGCACCAGCCCAGCCTTGTGGCCAGCCTGTGCGCCAAACTGCTTGCCTTCCACCAGATACTCGAAAGCCTCCTGCAGTCCCAGCAAGCGCACCATGCGGGTCACGCCACCGGCGCCGGGCAACAGGCCCAGTGTCACTTCGGGCAGGCCCAGCCGCAGGCTGGCATCATCCAGGGCTATGCGATGATGGCACGCCAGGGTGATCTCGAACCCACCGCCCAGCGCGCTGCCATTAATGGCCGCCACTACCGGCACACCCAAGGTCTCGATACGGCGCATATCGGCCTTCAGCTTTTCCACCATCAGGAAGAACGCCTCGGCACCATCGGCCGGGATGGCGACCAGCTCCTTCAGATCACCGCCCGAAAAGAAACTGCGCTTGGCCGAGGTCACGATCACCCCGGTTATCTGCCCGCGCTCCGCTTCCAGCCGGTTGGCCACGGCGTGCAAGGCAGCACGGAAAGCCGCGTTCATGGTGTTGGTCTTGTCGTCGGCCGCATCCAGGGTCAGGGTGACGATGCGGTCCGCGTCGATGTCGTAACGTATGCTCATGCTCTGCCCTCAGATTCTTTCCACGATGGTGGCAATGCCCATGCCGCCGCCTATGCAGAGCGTGGCCAGGCCATAGCGCTTCTGCTGCCGTTCCAGCTCGTCCACCAGCGTGCCCAGTATCATGGCGCCGGTCGCCCCCAGGGGGTGGCCCATGGCAATGGCGCCGCCGTTCACGTTGATCCTGTCCATCCCCACCCCCATCTCGCGGGCAAAGCGCATCACCACGGCCGCAAAGGCCTCGTTGACCTCGAACAGATCGATGTCATCCGCCGTCAGCCCGGCCTTGGCCAGGGCTTTATGGGCGGCGGGCGCCGGGCCGGTCAGCATGATGGTCGGGTCGGTTCCAGTCAGCGCGGTGGCCACGATGCGAGCGCGCGGCGTCCAGCCATAGCGGCGGCCGGCGGCCTCGTTGGCCACCAGCACCAGTGCGGCGCCGTCGACTATGCCCGAGGCGTTGCCGGCATGGTGTACATGGGCAATCCGCTCCACCCAGGGATAGCGCTTGAGCGCCACGGCGTCATAGCCCATGGCCCCCATCTGTTCGAAGCTGGGCTTGAGCTTGGCCAGGCCTTCCAGTGTGGTACCGGCCTTGATGAATTCGTCCTCGGCCAGGATGGCAATGCCATTGATATCGCGTACCGGCACGATGCTGCGGGCAAAACGCCCCTCGCTGCGTGCCTGCGCAGCGCGCCGCTGGCTTTCCACGGCAAAGGCATCCACCTCAGCCCGGCCATAGCCCTCCAGCGTAGCGATCAGGTCGGCGCCTATGCCCTGTGGCACAAAACCCAGCGCCTTGGCCGTCTGCGGGTCGGTCGCCATGGCCCAGCCATCCGAGCCCATGGGCACGCGCGACATGGACTCCACCCCACCGGCCACCACGATATCCTCCCAACCTGAGCGCACTTTCTGCGCCGCCAGGTTGACTGCCTCCAGGCCCGAGCCACAGAAGCGATTGACCTGCACGCCGGCAGCCTTCCAGTCCCATCCCGCCGCCAGTGCCGCCGTCTTGGCGATATCACCGCCCTGATCACCCACCGGGGTAACGCAACCCAGCACCACGTCGTCCACCTCAGCGGTGGCCAGCCCGGTACGCGCCTCCAGCGCGTGCATCAGGCCGGTCAGCAGAGAGATCGGCTTGACCTCGTGCAGGCTGCCATCGGCCTTGCCCTTGCCACGCGGGGTACGCAGGGCGTCATAGATCAACGCATCAGTCATGTGTCTGTCCTTGAGCAATCTGATTCGATAAATATCAAGCAAGCGCTAGGTTAGCGCATAAACTCTAAACGTTGTAGCATCCAGCCAAAAATCACGCGCACCGTGGTGCGTATCTGCCCCGCGCGCTGCAAACCATGGAGACAAAGAGACAACATGCTGCCACGCCGCCATTTCGAACCCGAACATGATCTGTTCCGCGACAATTTCCGCCGCTGGCTGGCCGAAGAAGTCCTACCCCACCAGCGCGCCTGGGAAACCGCCGGCATGGTGCCCCGCGCCATCTGGCGCCGCGCTGGCGAGCTGGGCTTTCTGGCCACCTTTGTCGACGAGGCCTACGGTGGCGCAGGCTGCCGCGACTACCGCTACGACCAGATCGTGGCCGAGGAGCTAGGCTACGCCAACGAATGGGGTCTTGCCATGGGCCTGCACTCCTCGCTGGTGGCACCCTATATCGATGAATTCGGTACCGAGGCGCAGAAGCAGCGCTATCTGCCAGGGGTAGTATCAGGCGAGTGCGTGCTGGCCGTTGCCATGACCGAGCCCAATACCGGCAGCGACCTGGCCGGCATCCAGACCCAGGCCGTGGAGCATGCCGAGCACTGGCTGCTCAACGGCAGCAAGACCTTTATCTCCAACGGCGTGCATAGCGATCTGGTCATCGTCGCTGCCCGCACCCACCCCACCGAGAAACGCGGGTTGTCGCTGTTCCTGGTCGAAAAAGGCTGGGCCGGGTTTGAGGTGGGCCGCAAGCTGGAGAAAATCGGCCAGCACAGCCAGGACACGGCAGAGCTGTTCTTTCGCGACGTCAAGCTACCCAAGGATGCCCTATTGGGCGAAGCCCACCAGGGCTTCAAGCTGCTGATGCGCATGCTGGCGCCCGAACGGCTGACATGCGCCATCGGCGCCCATGCTGCCGCCCAGGCCGCACTGAACCTGGCACTGGACTACGTCAAGGAGCGCCGGGCCTTTGGTCAGCGCCTGATCGACTTCCAGAACACCCGTTTCGAGCTGGCCGCCATGAAGACCGAGCTGGACGTAGGTCAGGTCTACCTGGATAGACTGGTCACTGAATACAACCTGGGTGCGCTGGATGCGGTAGATGCTGCCGAGGCCAAGCTGTGGACATCGGAGCTGCTGGGCCGGGTGGCCGACCGCAGCCTGCAGTTGTTTGGCGGCTATGGCTATATGGCCGAGTACCCCATAGGCCGCCTATGGGCGTCTGCCAGGGTGGCACGCATCTATGCCGGCTCCAGCGAGATCATGAAGGAGATCATCGCCAAGGCCATGTAGGCGCTAGCGCTTCTACATGCCCAGCTTGCATAGCGACGAAAGCAGGATTGCTGGCAATACCCTGTGGCGGTGCTACACGGGTAGCCTGGTCTATGATCCCTACATACCGTCATGGCGGCCAGTCTGGATCGACCAAGCGCCAATAAACCACAGGAGGATGCAGGTGTCGCCCGCACTGGCCAGAACGCTTGCCTGCCTTACCCTGCTCGCCCCAGCCTACGCCCTGGAAGCCGAGGGCTTGCTGGACCAAAGACTGGTCTACAGCAACAGCCCGCAAGGCTGGCTGGAAGGCGGCCTGGGCAAGCAGCGCCATGATGCCCGCCACGATGGCTTGCGCCTGGGCCAGGCCATGCTATTGCTGCGCGGCGAGCTGGCCGACACCGTCAGCGCCCAGGCCGTCATCAACCTGGCCGACGACCGCGCCGGGGCAGTTGATGTCAGCGAAGCCTGGCTACGCTGGAAACCCCTGCCTACCGGCCCCTGGCGCCACAGTGCCAAGCTAGGCGCCTTCTTCCCCGCCATCAGCCTGGAGCACGATGGACTGGGTTGGACCACAACCCGCACGCTCTCAGCCTCCGCCATCAACAGCTGGATAGGCGAAGAGCTACGCACCATAGGTCTGGAATACACCCTCGCCCGCCCCGGCCGCTTTGCCGGCTCGCCCCACGATATCAGCCTCAGCCTGGCCGCCTTCAAAGGCAATGACCCGGCTGGGACGCTGATCGCCTGGCGCGGCTGGGGGGTGGGCGACCGCATCACCGGGCTGGCAGAGAAGCTGCCCCTGCCCGACTTGCCCATCTACCGCGACGATGGCCGCATTGCCAGGCAGGACGCCAGGGTAGACAACTTCCGCGAACTGGACGGCCGCTGGGGCTATCACGCTGGCCTGCACTACGGCTATGGTGGCCGCGTAGAACTATCTGCCTTGCACTACGACAACCGTGCCGACCCCTTGGTGGTAAACCGGGGCCAATACGCCTGGACGACCCGCTTCCAGCAACTGGCCCTGCGCTGGCGCCCCGATCAGGAGTGGGAAATCCTCAGCCAGTGGCTGGCCGGCAGTACCGTGATGGGACGCAATGCTGTCAATGTGGCCTATCGTTCCGCCTATGTGCTGGCTGCTCATCCCCTGGGCAGCGGCAAGCTGGCCGTGCGCTACGACTATTTCAGCAGCCGCGAGCGCGACCGGCTACCGGAAGACCCCAACGACGAGCGCGGCCAGGCGCTGGCCCTGGCCTACAGCTGGCCCTGGCGCGATGGCCTGAGTGTGATGGCAGAAGGCATGCTGCTGCGCAGCGAACGGCCTGCCCGGCAACAGCTGTCTACCCCCAGCCGCCAAACCGAGCGTAGCCTTAGCCTGGCCTTGCGCTGGCGGTTTTAAGCGCCCCTATCGGGGCTGCCCCAACTTGCCCCGCCGGTCAAATCCGCCCGGCCCCCTTGCGGCCCTCCTGCCAACGGAGCACAGTCTTGCGAGCAGCTTCCTCTGCCAGCGGCGCGATACGCTCCATGCTCAGCTGCATGGACTCCTGTGTCACCTGCGGCAACAGGCGCAGCACCTTGCGGCCGGTGGGCGAGCGATAAAAAGCCGTCATGTCGCGTATCTCAGCCGTCTCGAAATGCTTGCCGTAAACGCTGAATATCACCTCGTTGACGATGGGGCTCAGATCCAGCTTGGCCAGGCTGACATTCAGTTCCATGGCCAGTCCAGGCAGCTCACGCTCCAGCATCTGGCGGGCCTCAGCCCGCTGTGCCTCGCTCAACTCGGCATTGGCATCAATCACCCCCAGCGCCGTCTGCCGCATGATGGCCTCGCCCTGCCCGGCCAGCTGCTGCATCATCTGCGGCCCCATGGCCTTGAGGTTGAGCGTATCAATCAAGGTCTGTATGGCCTGGCGCTTCTCGGCACCCAGCTCTGCTGCCTGCACGCCAGCCAGGCACAGCAGGGCCAATAACAGGCCGTGGCGAATTAGCTTGCCCATATCCACTCCCGGTGTCAGTAGCACGCCCGTGGGCTCAGGCTACGGTGTCAAAGCAGAGCTTGAGTGCCTCGTCCCAACTGGGTGGCACCAGGCCAAACGTGTCACGCAGCTTATCCAGTTGCAGCCGCGAATTCTTGGGTCGCTTGGCCGGCGTGGGGTAAGCCTCGGTGGCGATGGCCGCCAGCGTAGTCGGCACCTTGTCGCCCCGCTGCGCCGCCAGCTTGAAGATAGCCTCGGCAAAGCCATGCCAGCTGGTTACACCAGCATTGACCAGGTGGTACACCCCGCTGACACCCTGCCAGTCAGGCCGGCCCGCCACGATATGGGCGCTGATATCGGCAATGCTGCGGCTCCAGGTCGGCGCACCAATCTGGTCCGCCACGATATTCATGCTGTCACGCTCGCGCCCGAACTTGAGCATGGTCAGCAGAAAGTTCTTGCCCCTTGCCCCATACACCCAACTGGTGCGCAGAATCAGGTGATCACAGCCACTGGCCCGTATGGCCTCCTCGCCGGCCAGCTTGCTGGCGCCATAGACATTGGGTGGCGCTACCGCATCATCCTCCCGCCAGGGCTGGCTGCCCTCGCCCGAGTAGACATAGTCGGTGGAGTAATGGATCAGCGGCACACCCAGGCGCTTGGCCTCCTCCGCCAGCACACCGGCTGCGGTGGCATTGATGGCATAGGCCAGCTCAGCCTCGCTCTCGGCCTTGTCCACCGCCGTATAGGCCGCCGGGTTGATGATCAACGTCGGCTTGAGCGCCCGCACCAACTCACGGATGGCATCGGGCCGGGTCAGATCCAGGCCCTCCCGCCCCGGCGCATGGACGGTACCCAGCCCTTGCAGGCTGCGCTTGAGCTCAAAACCAACCTGGCCATTGACGCCAGTAAGCAGGATGTTGTGCATGGAGGACTCGACAGAAAGAGATGCCGCCATGATAGCGCGCCCAAGGCCAAGCGGAAGCCGTTGCCGAGCCCGGCAGAGCCACATCAACCAAGCGAGTGCTGGCAGCAATGCAGCCCAGCATGGCTTGGCGCTATTCGATGCCCTCGTCGCCACAACATAACCAGCGGCTTGCTGCCTCAGCGGTCTCTGCAGCGATGGGGCGGAGTCGGGTCTTCAGGCCCGCAACCCTGCCCCTTGCTCCCTGGCAAACGCCGCCACGGCATCCAGCAGGGCCAGTGCCGCAGGCTCGTCGGCCCGTTCCAGCCGCAGGGCGCTCAGCTTGGCGTCCAGGCCGGCCAGGCTGAGCCCGCCATGGGCACCGTCCAGCAAACGCTCTGAGCGGTGTGCCTGCCAGCGTGCCCGCTCGTTCTCACTCAGGCTATCGGGCCAGTTGCGGGCACGATAGCGGAACAGCAATTCACCGAGGCGCTCGTCGTCAAAACTGAGCGCCATGCCCGCCAGATCCTGCGGGCTGGCCTGACGTGCCTTATCCAGCCGGCGCCGGTCGCCATCGCCGATAAAGCCTTCATACAGTGCGGCATCGATATCGCGCCGGGCCAGCGGTGTATCGCGGCTGTAGACCTGCTTGAAGGTATTGCCCAGGCGTTTGCCATGCTGCTGCAGCAAGGTCGCCAGCGTAGCGGCATGCTGCTGTGCCAGGTTCATGTCCAGCTGTAGCTGCTCTGCCCGCTCGGCCGTCAGGGTGCGGGTATTGCCCACCACGACGGGCGATTTGTTCAGGTGTATGGTCTTGACCGGCAAGCGCGTTACGCCCTCGGCCAGATCGGCACTGCGGGTGAACATGCGTGTCCGTATCTGCTCGGCGTCGAGATCGAACAGTTCGGTCGGGTCGTATTGCAGGTCCCACACCGCCAGTTCGTTCTTGTTGCTGGGGTGCCATCCCAGCGCAGCCACCGGTGCCAGGCAGCCCTGGGCGGTGGGATACATGCCCGAGACATGCAGGAAGGCATGGCCATCGAGCAGGCCGATCTCGGCCGCCACCGCATCCTTCTTGCGCAGCTTGAAGCAGAAGTCGAACAGGCGGGGTTGCTGGGTCTTGACCAGCCGGGCGAAGGCGATGGTGGCGTAAACGTCGCTGAGTGCATCGTGCGCTGCCGCGTGCGCCAAACCATTGGCCTGGGTCAGTTGCTCCAGCTTGAACGATACCCGGCCATCCTCATGGCGTGGCCAGTGTATGCCCTCCGGCCTGAAGGCAAAGGCGGCGCGCACACAATCCAGCAAATCCCAGCGCGAGCCGCCGTTCTGCCATTCGCGGCCATAGGGGTCGTAGAGATTGCGCCAGAACAGATGGCGGGTCAGCTCGTCGTCGAAACGCAGGGTGTTGTAGCCCAGCCCACAGGTGCCCGGTCGCGCCAGCTCGGCATGGATACGGCCGACAAACTCCGGCTCGCCCACCCCGCGCTCGCGCGCCTGCTGCGGGGTGATGCCGGTAATCAGCACCGAAACCGGATCGGGCAGAAAGTCGTCGCTGGGCTGGCAGAACAGCTCGACCGGCTCGCCTATGGGGTTCAACTCCAGGTCGGTACGGACCCCGGCAAACTGGGCTGGCCTGTCCAGCTTGGGGTCAATGCCAAAGGTCTCGTAGTCGTGCCAGAAAAAAGTGGTATCAGTCATACAGGTATTCGCGGTCTTCCATACGCATCAGCAACCAGGCGGGCAGGCCCAGCACAAAGGGGAGCAGGACCAGGCCCAGCGCAAAGCCGTTCAGCGCAGTCGATACGCCCCCCCAAGCGGCACCATACAGCATCATGATGATCACCTGGGGGGTACGCATGCCGTATTGCATATTGCGTTCATGCTTGGCCACCGGGCGATAAAAGCTTTGCGCCAGCAGGCCGCCACCGATACCGGCCGCGACAGCCACTACCGCCAGGCCCACCGCCTTGAGTGGCGCCACCCAGGCCACGATGGCCAGCACCGGCAGCATGGCCAGCCAGGTAGGCAGCAAGCCCGCCAGCAACTGCCAGCGGCGCCAGCGCTCCCGCTGCATGGGGGCCGACCACAGCAGGGCGGGTGACTCATCCAGCGCACTGGCGGCCCAGCACAGCGAATGTGCAGTCATGGCCGCCATACCGCCCGAGAACGCCACGGTCATGTCCAGCGCCTCGTGCCAGGCGCCCTTGCCTTCCAGCGCATGCATGAGGGGGAAAATCAGCATCATCACCGGGTTGGCCAGATTCATGGCCAGCATGGGGTAACGCAGCATCAGGCGCCATTCCTTGTTCAGCAGCGCCCGCACGGGCGATACCTCGAAGCGCATTGGCTTATCATTCACCGGTGCGGCAGCCACCACCTGGGTCTCGGCCGCTACCTTGACGCCACGGGCCGCAAACCGCGCCATGCCGAGCCAGAGCGCCAGCCCCAGCACCACCACCACCAGCGTGGGCAGCCACTCGCCTGCTACCGTGCCGGCAACAAACTTGTGCCAGGGCTGCGGCGTCAGCTGGGCGGCCTTGAGCATCTTCATACCCAGGCTGATAACCACACCACTGGTCAACAGCAGCATGATCCCGATCAAACCCACATAGCGCTTGGCCCGGGCCGGCCCCAGCAGGCGTTGCAGGCCAAAAGCCACCAGTACCCCTATGCTGGCGGCAGTCAGGGCATAACCGGCAATACTCAGGTAGACCAGCAAGGCCTGGGGCTTGCCAAAGCAGACCAGCACATTCACGAAGGGCAGCACAAACAGCGGAAAACCCACCAGCGTACCCATTGCGTTGCTGGCAATAAACCAGCGCCCCAGGGTGCGCTCGGGCAAGGGGCTGGTCAGCACCAGCTCGGTGTATTTACGCTCACCCAGCGCCGTCACGGCGGTATAGATGGCCATGAAGGTCATCGACAGAAACAGCATGCAGGCCAGAAAGGTCATGGCGATATCGATCGCCAGCTTGACATCGTCCGAGCGCCGCTCTGGCGCAGGCAACAGCAGTATCAGCAGCGCCGGCATATGCAGCAGCAGCAGGAGCACCAGCCGGGACAGCCAGGCATAGCGCTTGCCGATGCGCCGCTCGCTGGTGGTGCCCAGCCAGTTCCACAGCTGGATCAGATCCCATTTCAGCAACCAGGCTACCGAACCGGGCTTGGCATGCAGATTCATGCTGCCACCTCGTCATGCAGGTGCAGGAAGATATCCTCCAGGCTGGCATCGCCACGACCTATGCGCTCCCGCAGCTCGGTCAACGTGCCCTCGGCAATCAGCCGACCCTGGGCAATCACGCCTATGACCTCAGCCAGTTTTTCCGCCACTTCCAGGATATGCGTGGTCAGTATCACCGTGCAGCCCTCGCGCACCTTGGCCTGCAGCAAATCCTTTACCTGGCGTGCAGCGGCCACATCCAGGCCGGTCAGGGGCTCATCCAGCAGCAGCAACTTGGGCTCGTGTATCAGCGCACCGCACAGTGCCAGCTTCTGCTGCATGCCGCGCGAGAAGCCCTCGCAGTATTCGCCACGGTGCTTCCATAAATCCGTCCATTCCAGCAGCTCGCGGGCTCGTCCTTCCGCCTGCAGTGCCGGGATGGCCCACAGGCCTGCCACGTATTCCAGATATTCCAGCGGCCGTAGCTTGCCGTAGAGCAGCGGCTCATCGGGCAGAAACGCCAGGGGTTGCTTGGCGGCTTCGGGATGGATGGCCATGTCCTGGCCCAGGATGCGCACATTGCCGAAATCCGGCCGGGTCAGGCCCGCTATCATCCGCAAGGTGGTGGATTTGCCGGCACCGTTATGCCCCAGCAGGGCATAGAAGCACCCCGCCTCGATATTGAGATTGAGGTTATCGACAGCAGTACGCTCACCAAATCGCTTGGTCAGGTTGCTCAGTTGCAGGGCGGGCTGGTTCATCGGTGGCTTACTCCAGTGTGGTTGCTGGATGCCACTCTAGGGCCAGGCATCCCGCCCGGCAATGCCGCAGGGATCAACGACGACACGCATGCGACGAACGCCGACCGCAGCAGTACCAATCGCCTCAGAGCCTGTTCACGATCTTTTCGCCTCGGCGCTGGACCGGAAAAGGGTCATGTACTGCGTTGGACTCCTTGGTAATTACCGGTTATTGCCTGCGTCGCCCGCCTTGTACCTGACCCTTTTCCGGCCCAGCCCTTCGGGTTCCCGTACGGGTTCCCGAACGGGTTCCGGGCACTGCCCGGAACGCCGAGGCAAAAAGATCGTGAACAGGCTCTCAGCCTAGGCCAATAAAAAAGCGCACTGTCAGGCAGTGCGCTTATCGTAAGCCAGCCCGGTCAGTTCACGCCGTGCTGCTTGAACCACGCCAACAGCCGCTTCCAGCCATCATCCGCCGCCTCCTTGCGGTAGGTAGGCCGATAGTCGGCATGGAAGCCATGGGGCATATCCGGGTAGAGCACGATCTCGCTGGGCTTGCCGGCGGTCTTCAGGGCGGCACGCATCTGCTCCACCGTGTCGTTCGGTATGCCGTTGTCTGCACCGCCATACAACCCCAGTACCGGTGCCTTTAGCTCGGCCACCACATCCAGCGGATGCCGGGGGTAGATGGGTGGCTTGGCCTCGCCCACCAGCCGGCCATACCAGGCCACACCGGCCTTGAGTTTGGGGTTGTGGGCTGCATACAGCCAGGTGATGCGGCCACCCCAGCAAAAGCCGGTCACGCCCAGCTTGTCGGTCGCCGCCTTGCCCGTGCCCTTGGCCCAGGCCACCGTCTTGTCCAGATCATCCATCACCTGGGCATCCGGCACCTTGGACACCACGGTATCCACGATGGACTTCACATCAGGCAACTTGGACACATCCCCCTGGCGGGCATACAGCTCAGGCGCTACTGCAAAGTAGCCGGCCTTGGCAAAACGGCGGCACACATCGCGTATGTGCTCGTGCACACCGAATATCTCCTGCACCACCAGCACGGTGGGGAAAGGCCCCGCACCTTCAGGCATGGCCCTATAAGCAGGCATGTCCCCGCCCGCAACCGGTATCTTGACCTCACCGGCAACCAGGCCATCCAGCGGCGTGCTGATCACCTCAGCATGGGCATCGGGCAGCACTGCCAGGGCAAAACCGGTGGCCAGCGTCGTCGTCACGAACTCGCGCCGGCTGAAGGCCTGCTTGGGCATGAAAGGCTGTGCTTCGGGGTGTATGGTGTCGTTCACGTTGGCTCCTGTCTGCGGTGGGTAATATGGCCGCGACCATCAGCCGCGGCCGCCTATCAATTGGCGCTTGTACAGCTGGTCCCCACACCAAACGGGCTGACCGCATTGGGGGCGCGAATGGTCAGGTCACTGACATCGTCAACCAGCACAATCAAGGGCAACACCCGGCTGGCGCGCGGCCCGTCGGTGCCCACGGCGCCGACATAGGCATCTACCTGCACATCCATCCACAGGCTACGCTCCCGAGCATAGCTGAGGTAAACCTGGGCCTGGCCATTGGCATCGGTCACCACGGTACGGGTCACTATCTCACCGGGTATCGGGTCAAGCCGGCCGTTGCCGTTCACATCCTCGCCTGCATCCAGGAAACCGTCGAGATCCAGATCCTCGTTGTTACAGGCGAACGTATCCAGCCCTGTCGTGCCGGGATCGCCACTGGTCAGGCTGTAGCTGGGCACCCAGGTCTGCGTCCCGACTACCATCGAACCCTTGTAGTACGCCACCGGTCTGACCCGGAACTCCACCACCTGGTTGCCGACCGGATTCCCCGCAGCATCGCTCACGATGGCGGTCAGCTGCTTGCGGTACATATTGTTGTTGTCGGTATCGCGCCCTAGCAGATTGTCCTGCACCAGCGCCACGGCCAGGCCACTCTGCGCCACCGTCAGCAAGGTGCTGCCGCTGACGCTGGGGGTCTCCTTCACCCTGGCGGTCACCGTCACGCCATTCTGGCCCGAGGCAACCCGGCCAGCGGTATAGCGCACGGTCGCCTGCCCTACTGCGTTGGCCTTGACGACGGCAGCCGACAAGGTACCGCCAGTGGTGTCCTGGGTCAGGGTGAACTCCACATCCTTGCCGGCCACCAGGTTGCCACGCGCATCGCGCAGGGTCGCCACCAAGTCGGCCTGCTCGCCAAAGGCCAGTGTGCTGCGGCTCGATTGCAGCGTTACCCTGGATGGCAAGGTGGCAATCACATCAAAGCTGAACTGGCCACTAAAGCCGGGCGCTTCCGCCGTTACCGTCACCGGGCCGGCATCCAGCGAATTGAAGAACGCCACCGCCTCGCCCAGCGCGTTGGTGGTTGCTGTCGCGGTAATGGCCCCACGCGAGACCGAGAAGCTGACCGGCACATTGGCCTGGGCGATGCCGTCACGGCTGTAGACGGCCGTCAACAAGGCCTCGCTGCCTACCACCACCTGGCTGGTGTTGAGGCCAAAGCTGAACTGCTGGGTGCTGCTGGTGAGCAAGGTAGCCGTGGTGCTGGCCCCCAAGGCACTGAAGCTCAGGGTATCGCTGCCGATTACCCGGCCGATCACGGTCACGCTGGCCCGACCACTGGTATTCGTGGTCACGCTGGCCGGCACGGTGTTGCCCTTGAGGCTGCTGATGGTCACCGCCCGATTGGCCAGCCCCTGCCCGGCCGAATCGGTCAGCACCAGATCCAGCGTGGTGCTCTGGTTGAGTGCCACCCCCAGATTGCCGCCCACATCCAGTGTCGTGCCCTGCACCGCCAGCGCTACCCGGTCGCTGTTGTTGCCCAGGGTGGCCGTTACCGTAATGGTGCGGTTGGCCGGATTGCCGGCGGTGCTAAGTACAGCCGTGGCCGTGCCGTCATCATCGCTCAATGGCTCGATATTCTTGAGTGTGCCGGAATCGCTGCTGAAGCTCACGGTCTGGCCCGCGACCACCTTGTTGGCGCTGTCCTTCACCACGGCCGTCAGCAGTACCTCGGTCTGGCCGGCCGAGCCCAGCGCCGTGGCATCGGCATAGAGCTGAACCTGATAAACCGGCGGGACAGGTTGCGGCGTCACCGGGCCGGCAGAATCCGGCGCGCCGCCACCACAGGCAGACAAGAGCGACAGCAGCATCAAGCTGCAAAGCTGGAGCAGGTAGGCAGGGTAGGTCAGGCGCACAGTGCTTCCTCGTCGTTATGTCGCAATCTGCGAGCGATTCTAGAGTGTGTTATCCACTTAAGCCATTCGGCCCATGCAGTCGTCGCGGCAGGCGCACTAGCCACGCCGGCTGGACAGCCACAAGCCGGCGGCTATCCCCGCTATACCCACAGCGTGAAACCACTCGAAGCGCTCGCCCAGAAAGGCGATGGCCAGCAGGGTGCCAAACACCGGCATAAGGTGGATAAAGCTACCCGCCTTGCCCGGCCCCACCTGCTGAACCCCGTAGTTGTAGAACAAATACGCCAGCACCGAGGGAAACACCCCCACGTAGACAAAGGTGGCCAGGTTGCCAGCCGTCATCGCCACCGTGCGGCCCTGCTGCAACTCCCAGGCGTAGAGCGGGGTGATACAGAGCAACCCTACCACCACCAGTAGCAGCAACAGCCCCAGGCGGTCGAGGCGCGGGTCCAGCCCGCGCAGCAGCAGGGTATAGACCGCCCAGTCCAGTGCGGCCAGCAGCAGGATCACATCCCCCTGGTTCAGTTCCAGCGCCAGCAAGCGGTCAAGCTGCCCATGGCTGAAAATCACCATCACGCCCACAAAGCTGACCAGCACCCCCAGTACCTGCCGGCGGCTGAAGGGCTCACCCAAGAACAATGCCCCCAGCGGCAGGATCAGGATGGGGATGAAGCTATTGGTCA
Source organism: Chitinimonas sp. JJ19 (assembly GCF_036961565.1). NCBI lineage: Bacteria > Pseudomonadati > Pseudomonadota > Betaproteobacteria > Neisseriales > Chitinibacteraceae > Chitinimonas > Chitinimonas sp. JJ19. The sequence goes on along the minus strand of NZ_JBAMDD010000010.1, from coordinate 119,891 downwards.
AGACCGCATTGGTAGCGCTGGTGTACTGCAGGCCGGCATAGGCCAGCGAATTGAAGCCGGCCACGCCAATGGCACCCAGCAGGACGATGCGGCGCCAGTTCTCGGCATAGCGGGCGCGGTCAGCCCAGACGCGCTGATAGGCAAACGGCAACAGTATCAACAGGGCAATCAGCCAGCGGCCAAAACTGAGCGTCATGGGTGGGATGGCGGCATGGGTCGCCCGCGCCACCACGAAATTGCCCGACCAGAACAGGCTGGTCAGCGTCAGCAGCGCATAGGCCAACCAGGGCGTAGTGGGCCTGGGTGGCGTCACAGCCTGGCCAGCGCCTTCACGTGAGCCGCCACGCTACGGCCCAGCGCCGAGAGATCATAGCCTCCCTCCAGTACCGAGACGATACGCCCCTCGGCGTATCGGTCGGCCACCGCCATCAACTGTTCGGTCACCCAGGCGTAGTCCTGCTCCAACAGGCCCAGGCTGGCCATCTCGTCCTCGCGATGTGCATCGAAGCCGGCCGAGATAAACAACATCTGCGGCTGGAAGGCATGCAGGGCCGGCAACCACTGTTGCTCCACCGCCTGCCGCAGGTCTTCGCCCTTGCTGCCGGCCTTGAGCGGCACATTGTGCATATTGGGGCCGCTGGGCTGCTCGCCGCAGTAGGGATAGAACGGCGACTGGAAGATGGAGACCATCATGACGCGGGGATTGTCGTGGAACAGCTCCTCCGTGCCATTGCCGTGGTGCACGTCGAAATCGGCCACGGCGATGCGCTCCATACCGCGCGACAACGCATGCGCCACGCCCACGCCCAGGTTGTTGAAGAAACAGAAGCCCATGGCCCGCCGAGACTCGGCATGGTGGCCCGGCGGCCTGACTGCACAGAAGGCATTGGCGGCCTCGCCTGCCAGCACCATCTCTGTCGCCTTCACCACGGCCCCGGCGGCGCGGAAGGCTGCCTGCAAGGTATGCGGGCTCATGGCCGTATCGGGATCGACATGGACTATGCCATGCTGGGGCGACACCTGCTCCAGCGCCTCGACATAGCGGGGCGGGTGCACCAGCGCCAGTTGCTCATGGGTCACCAGCGGCGCCGCCACATGCAGCAGATGGTCCCACAGGCCGGCGCTGATCAGCCTGTCCTGTATGGCTGCAAGCCGGTCGGGCGATTCAGGGTGGTGGCTGCCCATATTGTGCAGCACACACTCGGGGTGGGTGATATAGGCGGTGGGGGCATCCCCCGCCATCTTTCTGGCCAACCAACTGAGCAAGATATGTCTCCCGTGGACGCTAGGCGTCTCTCTGGGCAGGGATGGACGCAGACAGGCCGCCAGTCCGGCAATCGAACCCGTACCGTACGTAACAGTTTACGGCTGGTGATGATATAAACCAATAAGCCATTTACGCGTCCAAGCCCGATTCCAGGGAAATCCATATCATGAATGCCGCCACCCCCAGCCGTATCTCACTCGCTCCGCTGCATGCCGTACTGGCACAGCTGGATGACTTCATCCTGGGCAAGCCACGTGAAACCCGCCTGGCCCTGGCCTGCCTGCTGGCACGGGGCCACCTGCTGATTGAGGACGTGCCGGGCGTCGGCAAGACTACACTGGCCCATGCCCTGGCCGCGACGCTGGGCCTGGCCTTCCAGCGCGTGCAGTTCACCAGCGACATGCTGCCGGCCGACCTGATCGGGGTCTCGATCTACGACCGCGACAGCCACGCCTTCCGCTTTCACGCTGGCCCGGTATTCAGCCAGGTGGTGTTGGCAGACGAGATCAACCGGGCCACGCCCAAGACCCAATCGGCGCTGCTGGAGGCCATGGAGGAACGGCAGGTCACCCTGGACGGCGAAACCCGCGAGCTGCCCGACCCCTTCTTCGTCATCGCCACCCAGAACCCGTCCAGCCAGATAGGTACCTTCCCGCTGCCGGAATCCCAGCTTGATCGCTTCCTGATGCGCATCACCCTGGGCTACCCCGATGCGGCGGCCGAGCGCGCCATGCTGCTGGGCGAAGACCGTCGCGAGATGCTGCGCGACGCCAAGCCGGTAATCAGCCTGGCCGAGCTGGCCGACAGCCAGCACGCGGTACGGCGGGTACATGTGGCACCGGCCCTGGTCGACTATGTACAGGCCCTATGCCGTGCCACCCGCGAGGCCCCGGATTTCCACAATGGCCTGTCGCCCCGCGCAGCCCTGGGCCTGTTGGCCGCCGCCCGCGCCTGGGCCTTGCTGGCCGGACGTGACATGGTGATACCCGAGGACGTACAGGCCGTGTTTGCCGCCGTCGCCACCCACCGGCTGCTGGCGCGGGCCAGCAACCGCCCGCAACCAGAACTGGTGGCCAAGCTGCAAGCCGCTGTCGCCATCCCCTGAACCCAGCCATGCGCCCGGCCCCTACCCCCCGCCGCAGCTGGTTGGCTGGCCTGCTCGCCCCCTTGCAGCAGCGCTGGAACCGCTGGCTGCAACGGCGCCATCCACACGGCATGGTGGCGCAGCGGCTGACCCAAAACCGCGTTTACATCTTTCTCAGCCGTAGCGGCCTGGTGTTCTGCATCATGCTGGTGGCCATGCTGGGCGGCGCCGTCAACTACGATCTGGCGCTGGCCTATTTGCTGGTCTTCCTGCTGGCCTCGATGGCACTGGCCTCGGTATTCCATACCTTCCGCAACCTGCTGGGCCTGAGCCTCCTGCCCGGCCGGGCTGAACCCTGTTTTGCCGGCGAGGCTGCACGCTTTGAGGTGATACTGGAAAACGACAGCCGCCTACCCCGGCACAACCTGGGCCTGCGCTTCGACGGCCCGCTCGAAGCCAGCGATGTCGCCCCCGGTGATACTGCGAGGGTCTGGCTGCCACTGCCGGCCAGCAAGCGTGGCTGGCTGGTGGCACCCAGGCTACGGATAGAAACCCACTGGCCGCTGGGTGTATTCCAGGCCTGGTCCTATGCCTTCTTCAGCCAACGCGCCCTGGTCTACCCGACGCCGGAGAACGACCCGCCTCCCCTGCCCATTGCTGCCGCCGGAGACGGCGAAGGCACGTTGACCCCACGCGGCCAGGACGACTTTGCCGGTCTACGACCGTTCCAGCGTGGCGACTCGCCACGCCATGTGGCCTGGAAGGTTGCAGCACGTGACGATGCGCTGATGGTCAAGGAATTTCACGGCCAGGCCGCCGAAGCCCTCTGGCTGGACTGGGACGCGGCATCCGGCCTGATCGACACCGAGGCACGCCTTTCCCGCCTTACCGCCTGGGTCCTGGCCGCCCATGCCGCCGGCCTGGCCTATGGCTTGCGCCTGCCTGGCGAGGTGCTGGCAGCAGACCAGGGTGAGGCCCATCGCGATGCCTGCCTGGCAGCACTGGCACTGCACGGCATACGGGAGGCCACATGAACCCGGACCGGCTGGACCGTACCCAGATACTGGCACTGCTGGCGGTACTGACCGGCCTGCTGCTGCCGCACGCCAGCCGCCTGCCAAGCTGGCTGCTGGGCGCCCTGGCCATCCTGTTCGGCTGGCGCATCTGGCTGATCCACACCCAGGGGCGCATGCCGCCCAAATGGGTGCTGCTGCCCATCACCTTCGGCCTGATAGTCGGTGTCTTCATCGAATTTCGCACCCTGCTGGGCCGTACCGGCGGCATAGCCCTGTTCGCCGCCCTGATAGGCGCCAAGCTGCTGGAGACACGCAGCCGCCGCGATGCCTTGCTCCTGGTCTATCTGGGCTACTTCCTGGTGGTGACCAACCTGCTGTTCGACCAGACCATGGCACTGGCCGCCTATCTATGCGCCATGGTGTTGATCATCACCACCCTGCTGATAGGCTGGCACACCCTGGGTGGCTGGACCGGCCAATGGCGTGTGGCATTGAAACAGGCACGCTTTGCCGGCGTACTGATGCTGCAGGCCCTGCCCGTCATGGCCCTGCTGTTCGTGTTCTTCCCGCGTATCGAAGGGCCGCTGTGGCGCTTGCCGCAGGATCGCGGCAGCATACGCTCGGGCCTGGCCGACAGCATGTCGCCCGGCAGCTTCTCGAATATGTCCAAGGACGACTCGGTCGCCTTCCGGGTGAGCTTCGAGGGCGAGCGGCCCGCCCAGGAATTGCTGTACTGGCGCGGCCCGGTATTCCTCGATTACGACGGCAGGACCTGGACCCAAAGCCCACCCAACGCCACCACCTCGCCGCGCATAGAAGGCGGCACCCAGCCGCCACTACGCTATGCCATCACGCTGGAGCCCCACCAGCGCCCCTGGCTGCTGGCCCTGGACATGCCCGCCATGGTGCCGGACGAAGGCCGCATGTCCGACCAGTTGCAACTGGTCGGTCGCCGCCAGGTCAGCAAGCGCTTGCGGCTGGAGCTGTCTGCCTACCTGCAGTACCGCGCCGGTGTGGACGAAGACGAGGCCATGCTGGCCCGTGCCCTGGTACTGCCCGATGCAGGCAATCCCAGGGCGCGCCAGCAGGCAGCCGCCTGGCGCAGCCTGCCGGCGCAGGCACGGGTCGATGCCGTGCTGCAGCTGTTTACCAGCCAGGGTCTGCAATACACCCTGGCCCCACCGCTCTACGGCAGCGATGCGGTTGATGACTTTGTCTACGGCGGCAAACAGGGCTTTTGCGAGCACTTTGCCGGGGCCTTCGTCTTCATGATGCGCGCCGCCGGCGTACCGGCCCGGGTGGTGGGCGGCTATCAGGGCGGCGAGGAAAACGGTGACTACCTGATTGTCCGTCAGGCCGATGCCCACGCCTGGGCAGAGGTCTGGCTCGAAGGCCAGGGCTGGCAGCGGGTAGACCCCACCTTTGCCGTGGCCCCCTCGCGTATCGAAGAAGGCCTGGCATCGGCCGTGAACGAATCCGACCTACCCTATCTGCTGCGGCTGGACAACAATCTGGTCAAGCGGGCACAGCTGGCGCTGGACAGCATGGTCAACGGCTGGAACCAGTGGGTCATAGGCTATACCCCGGAACGCCAGCGCCAGGTCCTGAAACGGTTGGGCATCACCGACCTGCTGTCGGGCAAGTTCGTGGCCGTCTTCCTGGGCAGCATAGGCCTATGCATCGCCCTGATCGCCGGCTGGCTACTCTGGCGCATGCGCCCGCCCAAGCCCGATGCAGCACGCCAGCAGTGGGACAACTTCTGCCGCAGGCTGGCTGCCTACGACCTAGTACCCGCCAGGGCCGAAGGCCCCCGCGACTTCGCCCAGCGTGCCATGACCCGGCTGCCACACCGCAAAGCCGAGATACAGGCCGTCCTAGATAGTTATCTGGTGGCGCGCTACGGCAGCGGTGACGGGCTGGAACAACTGAAACAGCGGGTAGCGGGGTTTGGCCGGTAGCCTCACTAAATGCCGCGCGTGCTATACATGCAGCCTCAAGTGCACTGCGCACGCATCGTCAGCAAAGCCCCCTGCTATGTGACAGATGGTAGCCAGTAGCTAACATCACTTCGGATAGACTACGCCGCCAAATTCCCTATTCAGCTCAAGAACAACGCACGATGAAAAAGTTACTACTACTCACTCCTTTGCTGGCAACACTCATAGGTTGCGGCACCATGTCGGGTCGCCTGGGCGATCTGCCCCCAGTCGCTGATCGCAATAACGCCGCAAAGGTTGTTGTGGTCCGAATCAGTGCCATGGTGGGGGCCGCCAACGGCTATACCATTGCGTTCAATGGCAAAGATATCGCAGGCATTGGCTCAGGCGAGCATGCCGAATTTCTGGTTACACCCGGTGAACACTACATTGCGGTGAAGTGCTTTGGCGGATTCTCCCCTACCTGGAAAGAGGAATCGCTCAAGTTCATCGCCAATGCATCCCAGTCCAGTTACTTCCTGGTGAGTCCGAACAGCCGCTGCGCAAGTATCAAATCGACCACTGAAGAAGAAGCGCAAAAGCACTTGCCTGCTAGCAAGGCCGTCAATCTGGAAAAACTGGTCAAACCCTAAACCACGCCTGCGCATCCCACAGGCAGTTTCCCTGCGGCAATAAATAGAATCGGCACAGCATACTGACTGTGCCGATTCTGTTTCATCGCATACCTGGGCCCATCGCAAGCCGATATGTCGGCAATAACAAAGGCGATGGTGGCAGTTGTCTAGGCAACTGCCCTACCGACATCAAGCCTACCACACGCCCATATAAGCCAGCATGCCTTCCGCCGCCTGCCGGCCTTCAAACACCGCGCGCACCACCAGGTCGGCGCCCCGTACCTGGTCGCCGCCGGCAAACACCTTGGGATTGCTGGTCTGGTGCTTGAAGGTCTGCTTCTCACGGGCCAGGGTGCGGCCACGCTCATCAGTCTGGATGCCATTACCCTCAAACCAGGGCTCGGGTTGTACCTGGAAACCAAAGGCGACGATGACATGGTCGCACTCTATGATTTCCTCCGAGCCCGGCACGATGACGGGCGCACGGCGGCCCTTGGCGTCGGGTTCGCCCAGCTGGGTAGTGACCAGCTTTACACCGAGCTTGCCATTCAAGCGCACGATCTCGACGGGTTGGCGGTTCCACAGGAACTCCACCCCTTCTTCCTTGGCATTGGCCACTTCACGCTTGGAGCCCGGCATATTGGCTTCGTCGCGCCGATAGGCGCAGATCACCTTGGCGGCACCCTGGCGTATGCTGGTGCGGTTGCAGTCCATGGCGGTATCGCCGCCCCCCAGCACCACGACTCGCTTGCCTTCCATGCTCAGGTGGGTTTCGCCCTCCGGCAGGGTCGCCATGCGATGGCGGATATTGTTGACCAGAAAAGGCAGCGCCTCGATCACGCCCAGCAGGTTCTCGCCGGGGAAGCCCCCCTTCATGTACTGGTAGGCACCCATGCCCATGAAGACGGCATCGTAGTCGGCCAGCAGGCTCTCGAATGCGATGTCGGTGCCGATCTCGGTATTGAGGCGGAACTCCACCCCCATGTCCTCCAGTATGGTGCGGCGACGGCGGACTATATCCTTCTCCAGTTTGAACTCCGGGATACCAAAGGTCAGCAGGCCGCCGATTTCCTCGTAGCGGTCGTACACCACCGGTGCCACGCCATTGCGCACCAGCATATCGGCCGCCGCCAGTCCTGCTGGGCCAGCGCCGATGATGGCGACGCGCTTGTCGGTCTTGATCACCTGCGACATGTCCGGCCGCCAGCCCTGCTTATAGGCCTCGTCGGTGATGTACTTCTCGACCGAGCCTATGGTGACGGCACCGAAGCCGCCCTGGTTCAGGGTGCAGGCGCCCTCACACAAACGGTCTTGCGGGCAGACGCGGCCGCAGATCTCGGGCAGGGAGTTGGTCTTGTGGCTCAGCTCGGCCGCCTCGAACAAGCGGCCTTCCTCTACCAGCTTGAGCCAGTTGGGAATGTAGTTGTGCACCGGGCATTCCCACTCGCAATAGGGATTGCCACAGCTCAGGCAGCGGCCAGCCTGTTCGGCGGCGTCGCTTTTCTGCAGCGGCGCGTAGATCTCGATGAACTTGCTGCGGCGGAACGCCGCCTCGAACTTCTGGCCAGGATCGCGCGGCAGGTTCAAGAACTTGAATACGTCACCCATGTGATGCCTCGTGAGGTGGGATGGGCAAGGCTGGCGGGGTCGGCCCGCAGGCGCTTGCGCATCGTTTGATCTGCACAGAGCGGGGTAGGCATGCGGTGTATCATCCCGCCATGCCGGCCCCGCCCCTCACACTTAGTCTTTCAGCAGGCTATCGAGCCTGGCCGCCTTGGGCTTGACCAGCCAGAAGTAATCGACGTAGTCGTCGAAGTCCTCCAGGATCTGCGCACCGATTACCGAGCCGGTCAGGGCAACGTGCTGTTCTATCTTCTCCTTGAGGAAGGCACGGTACTGGCCCATGGCTTCGCCGTTGATCAGATGGATATCGATCAGCTCATTGTTGTAGCGATAGGCAAACTTCTCGTCGCGGTCGTAGACGAAGGCAAAGCCGCCCGTCATGCCGGCACCAAAGTTCAGCCCGGTCTGGCCCAGAGCAATGACACAGCCGCCCGTCATGTATTCGCAGCCATGGTCGCCCAGGCCTTCCACGACAGCCAGTGCGCCGGAATTGCGCACGGCAAAGCGCTCGCCAGCGAGGCCAGAGGCAAACAGCTCGCCACCGGTTGCGCCATACAGGCAGGTATTGCCGATGATGGTGCCCTCATGCGGCTGATACATCACGCCTGCAGGAGGGTAGATCACCAGGCGGCCGCCATTCATGCCCTTGCCCACATAGTCGTTGGCATCACCTTCCAGCGTCAGGTGCAGGCCCTTGGCATTCCACACGCCAAAGCTCTGGCCGGCCGAGCCCTTGAGCTGGATATCCAGGCAACCCGCAGGCAAACCCTCGGCGCCATGCTGGCGGGCAATCTCGCCACTGAGGCGGGCACCGATGGAGCGGTTGATATTGCGTACGGCGTACTCCAGCTGGACCGGGGTCTTGCTGCTGATGGCAGCCAGGGCATCCTTGACCATCTTCTCGGCCAGCTCGCCTTTGTCGAAACTGGGGTTACCCTCGCTGATGCAATAGCGCGGCTCATCCTCGGGTATGCCACCCTGGCTCAACAGCACATCCAGCCGCAACTGGCCCTGGCGGGTGCTTTCCCCCTCCAGCAACACCAGCAGCTCGGTACGGCCTATCAGTTCTGCCATGGACCGCACACCCAGCTTGGCCATCCACTCGCGGGTCTCGCGGGCGATAAAGGTAAAGTAGTTCACCACCATGTCGGGCAGGCCGATGAAGTACTTGGAGCGCAGCTTGATCTCCTGCGTGGCCACCCCGGTCGCGCAGTTGTTGAGATGGCAAATACGCAGGAACTTGCAACCCAGCGCCACCATGGGACCGGTACCAAAACCAAAACTCTCGGCCCCCATGATGGCGGCCTTGATCACATCCAGGCCGGTCTTGAGGCCGCCGTCGGTCTGTACACGCACCCGGCCACGCAGGCCGTTGGCGCGCAGCACCTGCTGGGCTTCGGTCAGGCCCAGCTCCCAGGGCGACCCGGCATACTTCACCGAGCTCAGCGGCGAAGCGCCAGTACCACCGTCATAGCCCGAGATGGTAATCAGGTCGGCATAGGCCTTGGCCACACCGGCCGCCACGGTACCGACACCAGGCTCTGCCACCAGCTTCACCGACACCAGCGCACTGGGGTTGACCTGCTTGAGGTCAAAAATCAGCTGGGCCAGATCCTCGATGGAGTAGATATCGTGGTGCGGTGGCGGCGAGATCAGGCTGATACCTTCCTTGGCGTGGCGCAGGCGGGCAATCAGGCCGCTGACCTTGTCGCCAGGCAACTGTCCACCCTCACCAGGCTTGGCGCCCTGTGCCACCTTGATCTGCAGCACTTCGGCATTCACCAGGTAATGCGGGGTGACGCCAAAGCGGCCAGACGCCACCTGCTTGATCTTGGACATCTTGGCCGTGCCATAGCGCGCCGGGTCTTCGCCGCCCTCGCCGCTATTGGAACGCCCACCCAGGCGGTTCATGCCCTCGGCCAAGGCCTCGTGCGCCTCGGGCGACAAAGCACCCAGCGACATGCCGGCCGAATCGAAGCGCTTGAGTATGGCCTCCAGCGGTTCGACCTCGTCCAAGGGAATGGGCGTGGCGCCATCCAGCTTCAGCCGCATCAGGTCGCGCAGCATGGCTACCGGCCGGGTGTTCACCAGCTCGGCATAGCGCAGGTACTCGGCATAGTCGCCGTTCTGCACGGCCTTTTGCAGCTGCATCACCACATCGGGGTTGTAGGCGTGATATTCCTCGCCAAACACATACTTGAGCAGCCCCCCTTGCGAAATCGGCCGCATGGGGTTGAACGCCAGCTTGTGCAAGGCCTTCATATCGGCCTCGAAATCGGCAAACCCCGCACCACCGACACGACTAACAGTAAAGGGCATGCAGCGCTCAATGATCTCGTCGGCGATGCCCACGGCCTCGAACAGCTGTGCACCGCGATAGGACGCCACAGTGGAGATGCCCATCTTGGACAGCACCTTGAGCAGGCCCTTGTTGATGCCCTTGCGGTACTTGCTCATGGCCTCAGACTGGCGGTCGGTTACCTGGCCTCCGGCGATCAGGTCAGCGATCACCTCATAGGCCAGATAGGGATGCACCGCCGTCGCGCCGTAACCGATCAAGCAGGCAAAATGATGCGGGTCACGCGCCGTAGCAGTATCCACCAGCAGGTTGGTCTTGCAGCGCAGGCCGGCGTTGACCAGGGCGGTATGCACCGCGCCGGTGGCAAACAGGGCATGGATGGCAAGACGGTCACGGCTGAGGTTGCGGTCGCTCAGTACGGCAATGGCAATACCGTTGCGCGAGGCCGCCACCACCGCCTCGGCCAGGGCAGCCAGGGCATCCGCCAGATTGGTGCTGGCCGGGTCGTAGCTCAGGTCAAAGCTCTGCGAGCGGAACTGCTCGTCGGTCTGGCCGGTGAGCAGCTTGAACTTCTCGAAGCTGAGCACCGGGCTGCTGACTTCGATCCGCTTGGCGTGGTCGGCCGTCTCTTCAAAGATGTTCTTCTCGGAGCCGAACACCGTGTTCAGCGACATCACCACCGCTTCACGTATGGGGTCGATGGGCGGGTTGGTCACCTGGGCAAACTGCTGGCGCAGAAAATCATAAGGCGAACGCACCCGTTGCGACAGCACCGCCATGGGGGTGTCGTCGCCCATGGAGCCGACAGCCTCCTGGCCATCCTCGGCCAGCACCCGTATCACGGCATCGCGTTCCTCGAACGACACCTGGAACTGCTTCTGGAACACATTGAGCTGCTCGCGCGACAGCTCCGGCCGGCCGCTGTCCTCGTCCATGCTCAGTTCCAGCCGGTTGGCGTATTGCTTGATCCAACGCCGGTAGGGGTGGGCAGACTTCAGCTTCTGGTCGATCTCGTGCGGCAACAGCAACTGGCCGGACTGCAAATCCACGGCAATGATCTGGCCGGGCCGCACACGGCCCTTCTTCACCACATCCTCGGGCTTGTAGTTCCACACCCCGATCTCGGACGAGATGGTGAAATGGCGGTCGCGGGTCAGCACATAGCGGGCCGGGCGCAAGCCATTGCGGTCCAGCATGCAGCCGGCGTAGCGCCCATTGGTCAGCACGATGCCGGCAGGGCCATCCCAAGGCTCCATATGCATGGAGTTGTATTCGTAGAAGGCCCGCAGCTCCTTGTCGGTGCTGTCCACGTTCTGCCAGGCCGGCGGTACCAGCAGACGCAGTGCGCGGAAGAAATCTATGCCCCCCATCAGCAGGCCTTCGAGCATATTGTCCAGGCTCATGGAGTCCGAGCCATCGGTCTGCACGATGGGGCGGATGGCATCCATATCCGGAATCAGCGGCGACGCCATGATGGCCTCGCGGGCGCGGGCCCAGGAACGGTTGCCCGAGATGGTGTTGATCTCGCCGTTATGTGCCACATAGCGGAAAGGCTGGGCCAGTTTCCACTGCGGCCAGGTATTGGTGCTGAAACGCTGGTGGAACACCGCCAGCGAGGCGGTGAAGCGTTCGTCCTGCAGATCGGGGAAGAACACCGGCAGGTTTTCGGGCGTCACCAGGCCCTTGTACGAAATGGTGTGCGCTGACAGCGTCGGCACATAGAAGCTGCTGTCGCCGCCATTGGCCTTCTCGGCCAGGCGACGGCCGATATAGAGGCGGCGCTCAAAGCTGGCGGCATCCATATGCGGCGGGCAATTGACGAAGACCTGGGCAATGGCCGGCAAGGTCTTGAGCGCATAGGCCCCACAGGCACGGGTATCGGTCGGCACGGTACGGAAGCCGGCCACTTCCAGGCCCTGCTCTTCCAGCTGCGCCTTCAGGGTGGCCAGCGACTGCTTGCCCAGCTCCAGATCGGCACTATGGAATACCAGGCCGGCGGCGTAATGGCTACGCAGTTCCAGGCCCTTCTCCTTGGCCACGGTACGCAGGAAGCTGTCAGGCTTGCGGAACAGCAGGCCACAGCCATCACCCGATTTGCCATCCGCCGCGACCGCGCCACGATGAGTGAGGTTGGCCAGCGAGGAAATCGCGGTCGAAACCAGCCAGTGCGATGGTTTGTCGTCCATGTTGGCGATCAAGCCAAAGCCGCAGGAATCCTGCTCGAAGCTGGGTCGGTAGAGCGTGCCGTCAAGGCGGCGCTGTCTGTCATCCATATCGTATTACCCGTACGCGAGCGGGGCGGCATTCGTTCATGCGAGCCGCTTGTGGCGGCAACATGCTGACGCGGCCCCTTTTTTTGGGGAGTGGCGCTTGGTTCCGGCCGGCGTGGAAACACGCTGGTGTGGCGTTGCGGCCGGCCCGGCGAGGGTCACTCTGCCGGGCGGCGTGTGCCGCGCGGGTGTCGCGGCATGGGGAGGCAACTGCGGAGAGGATGGCGGAAACAGCCGTCCAAGCGCTTCGAAAACAAAGCCTGCCGAACCAAGTGTGGTTCTGACAGGCTTGAACGATTCTAGCGGAGCGAGGGCGGCCGGCGCAATGGTTTTGTGCGCCGCACGAATTGTTTTTAATCAACAACTTACGTCAATATAACTGTCAAATATTTTCAACACATCGACAGATTATTACGAAAGCGCGACATCACCCCTCATGTAGTGACCAAGCCGCGACAACATGGGCACAATCCGGGATTACGGCAATGTATGGACAAGTTGCCCTAGCCATTACGCCAACGCCAGCGCCAGACCCAGGGGGACGAACAGCAGGCTGGCCACATTGCCCAGCAGCACGATGGAGGCGACCTTGTCCGGCTCCTGCTGGTAGCGCTCGGCAATCATGAAGTTCATGACGGCCGGTGGCAGTGCCGCATACACATAGAGCTGGCTCACCGCCATACCCTGCAAAGGCAGCAACTGCGCCGCCAGCCAGGCCATGGCCAGGCCGGCCAGCGGCCCCAACGCCGCCCCGACTATGCCTACCCGCCAACCTGCCAGGCTGATATCGAGCATACGAGCACCCAGGGCAAACAGCATCAGCGGGATGGCCGCCTCACCCAGCAGCTTGATAGGCAGCGACAACCACTCCGGCAGGTGCAGGCCCGCCAGGTTGCAGGCTATGCCCGCCAACGAGGCCAGTATCATGGGACTGCGCAACATGGCCCCCAGCGAGGCAGCCGGGTTGACCATGCGGGTACCCACCGTGAAGTGCAGCATATTGGTCATGACAAACAGGGCCACCGCCGGTGGCAAGGCCGCCGGCCCAAATGCCAGCACAGCCAGCGGCAGGCCCATATTGGCGGTATTGCCGAACATCATGGGCGGCACAAAGGTGCGCGCATCCCAACGCCGCCAGCGGGCCACCAGCCAGGCCAGGGCCCCCGAGCCAAACACCACCAGCGCACCCCCCAGCAGCAACCAGCGGTTGGCCAGCAGGTCAAAATCGCGCGAGGTCAGGCCCGAGAACACCAACAAGGGCGCCAGCAACTCGATGGTAAGGGTATTCATGGCCGCCAGATCCGGCTTGTGCCGGCGGGCGTAGAGGTAACCCACCAGCACGATCAGCAGTACCGGGGTGATGATGGCAAGGATGCGAAGCAGCACGTAATACTCAGGGTTTGATGGCGCCAGGCCATTCTCGGCGCACTTGTTGATAGTAATCAGACAGACCATGCCGAGCCCAGATGGCCTCCGTCGACTGGGCGAACAGGCCTTCACGCAGCGCAAGCCTGAGTTTAGCCACCACCACGGGGCTGGTCTTGGGGTGGCAGGCCAGCCAGCGCTCCGCCCGCAGCACCACCAGGCGCCGCTCCAGCGGTGCAACGCTGTTGGCCGTCTCCAGGGCGGGGCCGATATCGCTGAGCAATACATCGAATCTACCGGCCGCCAGCATCTGGGCCCCTTTACCGCTGATCTGCAAGGGCTCGTAGACTACCCCTTGCTGCTCCAGCAACAATCTCAATTCCGCCATGTCGATGGCGCCGACCCGATAGCGCTTCAGGTCGCCCACACGGGTCAGACTCCCCGACCAGCCCTGCTTGGCATAGGCCCACACATACATGGGTGCCACCCGGCCAAGATAGAGCAGCACCTCGGTGGTTTCTGCGGCGTAGTTCAGCGCCAAAACGCAATGTCCCGGCGTCTTTTCGGCCGTAAGCAGCGCACGGCGTATGGGCACCAGCTGCATGTTCACGGCCACGCCTTGGGCTGCGGCCAACTGCCTAAAGGCCTGGACATAAGGCCCGGCAGGCACAGCACCGCCCTCGATCACAAAGGGCGGGTAGGGTTCCACCATGACGTTGACCGGCTCACCAGCCGGTGCAGCCTGCAGCAAGCCCCAGCACGTCAGGGCCAATAGCGCCTGCAGATAGGTTGCAGCGCGCATCACGTCACTTGACCACCAGTTTCACAGGCGTTTGCACCATGGCCGGCAACAAGGCCTGCTCGGTCTTCTCCTGTATGGCTTTCAGCACAAGGTCGATGCCAAATGCCGCTTGCTGGGCAGCGTACTGGTCGGCAGTTGCCAGCAACTGGCCACTAGCCAGCAATGGCGCAGCTGCCGGGATATTGTCATAACCCACCACGGCAACCGGGCGTTGGCTGGCACGCACGGCGGCAACCGCGCCTAGCGCCATGCTGTCGTTACCGCAAAGCAAGGCCTTCAGGTCGGGATGGGCTTTCAGCAAATCAGCCGCCAGCTTTTGGGCTGGCGCGGTTTCCCACAGGCCGCTGCGAACCGCCACTACATCTGCACCCACGCTCGCCATGGCCTCGCGAAAACCCGCCGTCCTCGCCTGGGCATTGGTGGTGCTGGAGATACCCTCGATGATGGCGACCTTATCGCCAGGTTTCAGCTGGCGTGCCAAGTACGCCCCCACCTCACGCGCCCCCTGGCGATTGCTCGGACCCACAAACGGAATATTGATGCCCTGCTCAGCCAGCACGCGGTCATCAAACTTGTTATCGATATTGACCACCAGAATGCCCGCCGCCAGCGCCTTGCGCACCACCGGCACCAGGTCACGCGAATCGGCAGGGGCGATCACGATGGCGCTGACCTTGTCGGAGATCATTTTCTCGACCAGCCGTATCTGCCCGGCCTTGTCGGTTTCATTCTCAATACCTGTCAGCACCAAGGTGTACTTGCCCGCGTGCGACTGCGCATGGGCTTTGGCGCCCTCCGCCATGGCCACAAAGAATGGGTTGGCCAGCGACTTCATGACCAAGCCCACACGCGGTAGATCAGCCGCCTGGGCACACAGCATCGAAAGGGCTAGGCAAAGCATGGGTGCCCACAGCCATCGTCTTGGCGACATCATGGTCGTATCTCCTTAAAGCCGTACTCCACTCAGCTTAGCCAGAACACCGTCGTTTTACTGACCAGTATCACCAGACTTGTTGAGCAAGCTCAAAAGCGGCGCTCATGCCAGCCAGTCACGCCCGATCAGGAAATCGCTCAATAGCGCCGCCTCCGCGCTGCCGGCCTCTGGGTGATAGTCATAGCGCCAGTTCACCACCGGCGGCAGCGACATCAGGATGGACTCGGTACGCCCCCCCGATTGCAAGCCAAACAGCGTACCCCTGTCCCAGACCAGATTGAATTCGACATAGCGGCCGCGCCGGTAGGCCTGCCAATCACGCTCGCGCGGGCCGTAGGCCATCTGCCGGCGGCGTTCGACGATAGGTAGGTAGGCCGTCAGGAAAGCGTCGCCCACAGCACGCGTCATGGCAAAGCTGCCCGCTTCGCCCAACTCAGCAAAGTCGTCATAAAACACCCCGCCTATGCCCCGAGGCTCGTTGCGATGCTTGAGAAAGAAATACTCATCGCACCACTGTTTGAAGCGCGGGTATTTGTCGTCGCCTGAAGCCTGCAGCGCATCACGGCAGGTGGCATGGAAATGCACAGCATCTTCCTCGAAGCCGTAATAGGGCGTCAGGTCCATACCGCCGCCAAACCAGAACACATCGGGTTCACCGGCCTGGTAGGCGCGGAACATCCGCACATTCATGTGTACGGTGGGGATATAGGGATTGAGCGGATGGAACACCAGCGACACGCCCATGGCCTCCCAGGCGCGCCCCGCCAACTCAGGCCGGTGTGCGCTGGCAGACGGCGGCAGCTTGTCGCCCATCACATGGCTGAATCCCACGCCACCGCGCTCCAGCAGCTCGCCCCCTTCCAGCAAGCGGCTGATACCACCGCCACCGGCTGGCCGGGTCCACTCATCGCGCAGGAAGGCCTGGCCATCGGCCGCCTCCATGGCACTCACGATGCGTTGTTGCAGATCGAGAAAATAGTCTTTGATAGGGCTGGTATTCATGGTGTCTGTTCAGTATCCGGCCACATGGGGGCCACATCTATCAATAAGTACCGCCAGCCAACCCGGCCGTCCCTGGTATGCAGGCTTGCCGTGCCGACCGGCTGCGGACCATCTGCCCTACACCGCCGGGCTGGGCTACCGCACCAAGCTGCTGCCTGCTCGGTCGACAGCGCTATATCCCGCCTCCGGGGTGCTGCAGCAGAACATCAGGGGTACGCTCCTCGTTGCCTGCGCCATCTGTCGCATCGATCTGCACAAAGCCTTGGCCCTGGTAAAACCGCCGTGCCCGCTGGTTGTCTGCAAAGCACCAAAGCTGGCGCGCTTGCCCATCGGCCAACGCCTGTGCCAACAACTGCGCACCCAAGCCCTGCCCCTGCACCGCAGGTGCCAGATACAGGTGGTGCACCCATTGCGCATCGAAGCTGATAAAGCCTACCAGGCAGCCCGCCGCATCATGCGCCAGCCAGACATGCTGCTCCGCCGGCAGCCCGGCCAGATAGGCCTGAGTTTCTGCCTCGCTATGCAGCTCCGGCAACCAGGGCATGGCCTGGCGGCGGCTGGCCAGGAACACGGCAGCCAACGCCGCCACACACGCGCTATCAGCAGCAGCCAGACGGCTTAACGTGAAGGCAGGCTCAGCCAAGGGTCACTTCGAGGTTGTCTATCAGCCTGGGCTTGCCCAGGCGTGCGGCGCCCAGCACCACCATCTCGCGGTCGCCGGGGCGGGCGTGCTCCAGTCTTTGCTGATCGCGTATTTCCACGTAATCCACGCGCCAGCCGTGGTTCTCCAGGTCTGCCCGTGCCGCTTCTGTCAGCTTCACGAAATCCGTGGCACCGGCTTCCAGCGCCGTCTTGATGGCTATCAGGTTGCGATAGAGCCTGGGCGCCTCAGCCCGCTCCTCGGCGGTGAGATAGCCATTGCGCGAGGACAGCGCCAGGCCATCGTCGGCGCGGCCGGTGTCCACCGGTACGATCTCGATAGGCATGTCGAGGTCGGCCACCATGCCCTCTATCACCTTGAGCTGTTGGTAGTCCTTCTTGCCAAACATGGCGGCATCGGGCTGGACGATATTGAACAGCTTGGTCACCACGGTGGCGACGCCACGAAAATGGCCAGGGCGGAACTGGCCGCACAGCTCATTCTGTATGGCTGGCGGTTCCACCTTGTACTGCTGCTCAGTACGCGGGTAGAGCTGATCCACCGTGGGATGGAACAGTGCATCCACACCGGCAGCGACCAGCTTGTCGCAGTCTGCCTCGAAGGTACGCGGATAGGTGTTGAAGTCTTCGCCCTGGCCAAACTGCAGCGGGTTGACAAAGATGGACACCACCACCTTGCCCCCCCGCGCCTTGGCGGCCTGGCAAAGGGAGATATGGCCCTCGTGCAGGTTGCCCATGGTGGGCACGAAAGCGACCTGGCCGGCGGTTTTGCGCCAGGCCCTGAATTCAGCAACGGTAGTGAATATCTGCATGATCTCGGTGGACTGTAGAAAGTGCGTTGAGGGCAGGCCCGGCACCCGCAGGGCATGTCAGGCTAGCTGACTGGCAGCGTGCTCGAGCGGCTGGCAGCGTGGGCCGCCAGCCCTGGAACCATCAGAACGTGTGCTCAGGCGCCGGGAAAGTCTTGCCCTTGACCTCGCGCACATAGGCTTCGATGGCGCCATGGATGCTGGTGACGCCCTGCATGAAGTTCTTCACGAAGCGGGCCTTCTTGCCGGGATAGACGCCCAGCATGTCATAGACCACCAGCACCTGGCCATCGACGTCGACACCGGCGCCTATGCCTATGGTGGGCACATGCAGGCTTTCGGTGATTTCGCGGGCCAGCGTTGCCGGCACCATCTCCATCAGCACCATGGCGGCACCGGCCGCTTCCAGCGCCTTGGCATCGCGTTTCAGCTGCTCGGCGCCCGCATCGGTCTTGCCTTGCACCTTGAAGCCGCCAAACATATGTACCGATTGGGGGGTGAGGCCGATATGGGCGCATACCGGAATACCCCGCTGCACCAGAAACTGCACCGTCTCCGCCATATACTCGCCGCCTTCCAGCTTGACCATCTCGGCGCCGGCCGCCATCAGTTTGGCCGATGCCTCAAAGGCCTGCTGCGGGCTGGCCTGGTAGGCGCCAAACGGCAGATCAGCCAGCACCAGCGACTGCTTGGCATTCTTGGCCACGCAACGGGTGTGGTACGCCATCTGCTCCAGGCTGACCGGCAGGGTCGAGCTTTCGCCCTGTATCACCATGCCCAGCGAATCGCCGACCAGCAGCACTTCCACTGCGGCATCGGCCATCATGCTGGCGAAGCTGGCGTCGTAGCAGGTCAGCATGGTGATCTTCTGCCCTTCCTGCTTGAGCTTCTGTAGCGTGGATACGGTGATCTTCATATGCTTAGGTCCTTGGGCTGCTCGCCCCGCCTGGATACGGCAGGGCGCAATATATTAGGTTTGCAGCGGCGCAACATACGGGCCTGCTCCACCAAGCCCGCCGCCTCGCGCATGACAATGGCGGCCATGCTTGGAAACAGGGGCTTAGGGCAACACCCTGCAACCCCATTCGGGCTGCTGCCATGCACCACCAAGTTGCAATCAAGCGCTTGCTTGCCTAGTGTCGACTGTCAACGCCATCTTGTCCAGCCTGCCGATTCAAGCATTTAGGTCGCTTGATGGCACACCACCAGGTGCGCACGCTTTCGATGCGGCGCAACAATAGCCCAAACTGCTGGCAAGACTCAACCTTGGCCCAGCGCGGTTGCCGGCCCGCCGCTATTTATGGCTGCTTTCCCGCCACTACCTGGGCGAAAAGCAGACAGCAAGCTAGGCCTTGTTGAAGTATTCGCGTGCGCTGCGCATGCCGGCAATGCGATCCAGCAGGAGCTGGAAATCGTCGTTGTTGCCGGCCAGGTTGAGGTTCTCGGTATTGACGCTCAGTACCGGCGCCTCGGTATAGTCATAGAAGAAACGACTGTAGCGCTCGGTCAACCGGCGCAGATAGCCATCAGGTATCTTGGCCTCGTAGTCACGCGAGCGGCTTTGTACCCGGCTGATCAGGGTATCGACGTCAGCCTGCAGGTAGATCACCAGATCGGGGGTCGCCGCCCTCACCCGCAGATGGCGGTAGATGTCGGCATACAGCCGGAATTCATCGTCGCTCAGTATCAACTCGGCGAACAACGGATCCTTGTCGAACAGGAAATCCGCCACGGTCTGGCCGCCGAACAGGTCTATCTGGGTCAGGCTCTCCACCTGCTCCACCCGCTGGAACAGAAACGACAACTGGGTGGGCAGCGCGTAGCGCTGCATATCCTGGTAGAACTTGGGCAGGAAGGGAATGGCATCCGGCTCCTCCAGCAGGAGATTGGATTCAAGGCGCTCGGCCAGCTTGCGGGCCAAGGTCGTTTTGCCTACGCCTATGGGGCCTTCCACGACGATATAACGGTAACGCTCCAAACCCATGCCCAGCTCTCCTGGTATCACCTGGCTGCAAGTACCCGCTCACCGCCTGCTGTAGGCGCCAATCTGCGGGTATACCCCGTTTCCTCATGGTGTCGATAGAAGGGCCACCAGCACAGCGCCCCTATCGTCGCCAGCAACATATCCTTGTGTGCATCCCACATATCACCCTGCTGCCCGTTGTAGGCCTCGGCATCCTGCGGTGACAGCGTAATGGCAATCAGCCACTCAAACCATTCATAGGCCACGCTGCTGACCACCACCAGCAACACCGCCAGTTGCGCGGCCTGCCGCCAGGCGATGGCATAGCGCCGGGCCAGCCACTCCACCAGGGCGGGCGTCAGGCACACGCCGTACAGCAGGTGGATCAGACGATCGGTATGGTTGCGCGTCACGCCCCAAGCCTGGCCTGGCGACCAGCCGAACATGGCGTCCATCCAGCGGTCGTACGGCACATTCGAATAGAGCCAGCGTGCCGCCAGGCAATGTGCTGCAATAAACAGGCACACCAAGGCATAGGCCCGGACCGTCATGGCCGCACGCCTATCATGCCAGTACAGCAGTATCAGCCCAACCACCGTAAGGCTGCTGTGCAAGGCCTGCTCACGTGGCCAAAGGGGGTATAGCCAGCTGAGCCCGAATACCAGTAGCGTCATGCCCATCAGGCTGCGCTTGCCACTCATGCCAGCCTCTCCAGGTCGCAGGTATCCAGCTTCGCCAGCAGGGCAGCGCCGTCTCCCAGTCCGGGTAGCTGTATGGTCGGTGCAATCTCCAGCAGGGGCAACATGACAAAACCCCGCGCCGCCATACGCGGATGCGGCAAGGTCAGTCTGTCGTCGTGGCACACCGTCTCGCCATACAGCAGCAGGTCCATGTCCAGCGTACGCGGTGCGTTGCGAAAGCTGCGCTGGCGGCCGAAATGCTGCTCTATGGCCAGCAGGCCATCCAGCACCGCATGCGGCGCCAACTCGGTCTCGATGGCGGCTACCGCGTTGGTGAAGTCCGGCTGGTCAAGATAGCCCACCGGGGCACTGCGGTAGAACGAGGATCGCTGCAGCAGCCGGGTGCCGGGCAGGCTGCCCAGGCGCTGCATGGCAGCCTCCAGCGTGGCGGCTGCGTCGCCCAGGTTGGCCCCCAGGCCGATATAGGCAAGCGTGCTCACTGGGCGTTATCCGCCGCGGCCTCGCCCTTGCCACCACTGCGCCGACGCCGACGCTTCTTGTTGGCCCCTTCGCCCGCTTGCGGACGCACCAGCATGGCCTCGCGGGCCTGGCTATCGGCCTGCTGAAAGGTCGTCCACCAATCGGCCAGCTCCTTGTCCACCTCACCCACCGAGGCGCGCAGGCACAGGAAGTCATAGCCGGCACGGAAGCGCGGGTTCTCCAGCAAACGGAAAGGCTTGATTCCGCTACGCTGCTCAAAGCGTGGCTGCAGGGTCCAGATTTCCTTCATGGCCGTGCCATAGCGGCGCGGAATGGCCAGTTTTTCTTCCTGCACGGCCTCGACTTCATCAATGGCCGAGAACAAGGCCAGCATGGCCTTCTCGCCGGCCTGCTTGCGCTTGTCCCAGTTATCCAGCACTTCCAACCACAGCAAGGCGGCAAACACATAGCCTGCCGATACCGGTTTGTCCTCGCGGATACGGCGGTCAGTATTCTCCAGGGCGTTGCGCAAAAAAGCCTCGCCCTGGGGGGCCTTCATCATCTTGTCCAGCAGCGGGAAGAAGCCATGATGCAGGCCTTCGTCGCGCAGTTGCATCAGGCAGGCCCAGCTCTGGCCGCTGAACAGCAGCTTGAGCATCTCGTCGAACAGCCGCGAGGACGGCACGTTCTCCAGCAACGAGGCCAGCTCGCGTATGGGCTTGCGGGTATCGGCATCAATGCTGAGACCCAGCTTGGCAGCCAGGCGTACCGCACGCAGCATGCGCACCGGGTCTTCGCGGTAGCGCACGGCTGGCGTGCCTATCATGGTCATGCGCTTTTTCTCGATATCGGCCACGCCGCCGTGGTAATCGATGATCTCTTCCCGGTTCGGGTCGTAGAACAGCGCATTCACGGTGAAGTCACGGCGCTTGGCATCATCCTCCTGGCTACCCCAGGTGTTGTCGCGAATGATGCGGCCAGCTTCGTCGGTCAACGATTCGCCACTGCCCCGGAAAGTGGACACTTCCACCACTTCGTCGCCGAACAGTACATGTACCAGCCGGAACCGGCGGCCGATGATGCGTGAGCGGCGGAACACCTTGTGGACCTCCTCCGGCGTGGCATTGGTGGCCACATCGAAGTCCTTGGGGTCTTTGCCCAGCAAGAGATCGCGCACGGCACCACCCACGATGAAGGCCTCGTAGCCGGCTGCCTGCAGCTGGTCCGTGGTCTTGAGGGCAAAGGAAGGCAAGCGGTTACGGCGTATGCCGTGGCGCTTGAGGGGGATTACCACGCGGCCGCCGCCATGACGCTTCTTGAGCTTAAGTACGCGACCGATCAGTTTGCGAATCATTGTGTTATTCGAGGGTTAGCGCTTCGGGAAGCCCGATTATACGGCCAAGCGTGCTCTCGCCTGTGAAGAACTATTTTGTCCCCTGGACACCTTGCCAAGGAGTGTTTGATGCCCGCAATACGCTATCGCCTGCTGAACGTGTTTGCCGAGACCCCGTTTGGCGGTAATCCCCTGGCGGTGATAGAGGACGGCAGCAGCCTGTCCGATGCCGAAATGCAACTGGTCGCCCGCCAGTTCAACCTGTCTGAGACCACCTTTATTCTGCCTTCCACCCAGGCCACCGCCCGGGTGCGTATCTTTACCCCAGGCTATGAGATGCCCTTCGCCGGCCACCCTACCCTGGGTAGCGCCCAGGTGGTCAGAGCCTTGCTGGGTACAGGCGACGCCATCACGCTGGAGATGCAGGCAGGCATCATCCCGGTCCTGGCAGACGGTGATCGCTGGACCTTGCAAGCCATGCCGCCAGTCAACCGCCCGCTGGAGGCCAGCCCGACCCAACTGGCCGCCATGCTGGGCCTGCCGGCATCGGCCATCGCCGGCCCTGGCCTGTGGGTAAGCTGTGGCAACGAACAGCCCATGTTGCAGCTCAACTCAGTGGCCGCAGTACAGGCCTGCCGGCCCGATAGCGAACTGATACGCCGCTACTGCACCAATGCCGACGGCAAAGCCAAGATCTATGTGTTTGCCCGCACCGACGAGGGTTTCGAGTCGCGCTTTTTCTGGACGCCCGATACCGGCATCAGCGAAGACCCCGGCACCGGCTCTGCCGCCGCCAACCTGGGCGGCTGGTGGCTGGCTACCCAGGGCGGCGCAGCGCTGAATGCCACCATACGCCAGGGCACCGCCATGGGACGCCCCAATGTACTGCGCCTGCAGGTAGCCGACCAGCGCATCTACGTGGGAGGCAGGGTGGTGGAGCTAGGGAGCGGCGAGCTGCATTGGTAACGGCGTCAACGCGCAGGCGGCGCATCACGGCGGAACACCAGCCGGTCTTCCTGACTTAGTGCCGCCTCGTAGCGATAGCCTTCCACATCAAAATCACGCAGCCCGTCCACCGTGCTGATGCGGCGCGTCAGCGCATAGCGCGCCATCAGGCCGCGGGCCCGCTTGGCGTAGAAACTGATGATCTTGTACTGCTCGCCCTTGCGGTCCTCGAACACACACTCCACCAGCCTGGCCTTCAGGTGGCGGGGCCGGACAGACTTGAAATATTCGTCGCTGGCCAGATTGACCAGCACGGCTGGCTTGTCGTGCGCCAGCTCCTTGTTCAAGGCTTCGGTAATGCGGTCGCCCCAGAAGGCGTACAGATTGCTGCCCGCCGGATTGGCCAGCCGCGTCCCCATCTCCAGCCGGTAGGCCTGCATGCGATCCAGTGGCCGCAATACGCCATACAAGCCAGACAGGATGCGCAGATGCCGCTGGGCGTAATCGAGGTCAGCCGCATCCAGGCTGGCCGCATCCAGGCCCTCGTAGACGTCACCCATGAATGCCAGTATCGCCTGCTTGCTGTTGTGGGCGGTATAGCGTGGCCGCCAGGCCTGGTAGCGCGCGACATTGAGCGCCGCCAGCGGCTCGGAGATAGCCATCAGGCTGCCAATCTCTGCCGGCGTCTTAAGGCGCAGCAAGGCAATCAGCTCGGCCGACTGTTCGGTAAAGGCAGGCGTGGTGAACTTGGCAATATGGGCAGGGGTATCGTAATCGAGGGTCTTGGCAGGCGAGATGACAAACAGCATGGGCAGGCAGCAATCGGGGCGAAAACCGTATTTTACCTGCGGCTGGCCGGCCATGCGGCCCATATCCCCAGCGACGCCGGGTTCCCAGGCTGGCTCTGGGCCACCTGCCCCTCCCGCCCCCAGGAGTGACGGGGCCGGGAGGAGATGCCGCCCCCCCCCCGACGCGGTAGGTGATCTTGCGCTCGCAAACTGGGCTAATCTTTCTGACAGTGCCCGGGCCGCTCACGTCGCTGTTCTGGCTAGGTGCCGATGCAGCACCTGGGATCTAGCATCGGTCAGATTTGATATTCACAAAATGAATTAAAAATTCATTTTATATAACTTTTTATACAGTTTAAGATGTCCCTTATGCTTGGCCAACACAGTCAGGCAACGCATACCACAAGCCCCCAACACCCTGATATATCACTGCCACCCTAAGAGCCTGTTCACGATCTTTTCACCCCGTCGCTGGACCGGAAAAGGGTCAGGTACAAGGCGGGCGACGCAGGCAATAACCGGTTATTACCAAGGAGTCCAACGCAGTACATGACCCTTTTCCAGTCCAGCCCTTCGGGTTCCGGGCATTACCGGCAGCGACCGGCGTTACAAGCCGCTTGCGGTACCCGTACCGCGGCGCGGCTTGTGCCTTGTCCGCTATCCGGCACTGCCCGGAACGACGGGGCGAAAAAATCGTAAACAGGCTCTTAGAGAGAACAGCATATGAACAAGCGCACTTTCCTTACCACCCTGCTGGCGGTCGCCCTGGCCGCTACCGCTGGCGCTGCCGATCTGCTCGATACCGTGAAGCAGCGCGGCACGCTGAAAATCGCCCTGGAAGGCACCTATCCGCCCTTCAACTTCAAGAACAGCAAGGGCGAGCTGGACGGCTTCGATGTGGAAATCGGCCGCGCGCTGGCGCAGAAGCTGGGGCTCAAGCCTGAGTTCATCACCAGCGAATGGAGCGGCATCCTGGCCGGCCTGCAAGCGGGTAAATATGATGTGATCGTCAACCAGGTATCGGCCACCGACAAGCGGCGGGAGATTTTCGATTTCACCCAGCCCTACACGCTTTCCAGCGCCCAGCTGATCGTGCGCAAGGACGAAAAGCGCCAGTTCAAGAGTCTGGCCGACCTGAAAGGCAAAAAGCTGGGCGTAGGCCAAGGCAGCAACTATGCCGACCTGGCCAAGGCTGTCGAGGGCGTAGAGGTCAAGACCTACCCCAGCGCCGCCGAATACCTGCAGGATCTGGCCTTGGGCCGGGTGGACGCCGCCTTGAACGACAGCCTGCTGGTGCCCTACCTGGTCAAGCAGGCCAAGCTACCACTCAAGGGAGGCGCGGGCGTCGGCTCGGTTGAAGGCAGTGCCATCCCCTATCTCAAGGGCAACCCACGGTTTGGCGCAGCGCTCGACAAGGCCCTGGCCGATATCAAGGCAGATGGCACCTTCCGCAAGATATCGATCAAGTACTTTGAGCGCGATGTCAGCCGGCCACTGGGCGCCAGTTGATACTATGCTGTAGCAGCGCTGGCACGGCACGGCGGCCGCAACCGACAGGTTGGCGGCCGCCTGCCATTGAATGGACCCCACTACCACAATGACTGAGCTTTACACCCTACTGCTGGATGCCGCCCCCATCCTGTTCAAGGCCACCGGCTGGACCCTGGTCTTTGCCCTGTCAGCCATGGTGGGCGGCCTGCTGCTGGCCAGTATCGTCGCCACCCTGCGCCTGCTGGGGCCGCGCTGGCTGCAATACCTGCTGGATACCTATGTCAGCGCCTTCAGGGGCACGCCGCTGCTGGTGCAGGTGTTCGTCATCTACTACGGCCTGCCCAGCGTCGGCATACAGTTCGAGCCACTCACCGCCGGCGTACTGGCGCTCAGCCTCAATGCGGGTGCCTACCTGGCCGAAAGCCTGCGCGGGGCCATCAACGGTGTGCCGCAGGGCCAGTGGCTGGCCGCCAGCAGCCTGGGGTTCGGCCGGGCCCAAAGCCTGCGCTATATCATTGCTCCCCAAGCCTTGCGGCTGGCCCTGCCCAGCATGGGCAACACCCTGATCAGCCTGATCAAGGACACCTCGCTGGTTTCGGTCATCGCCGTCACCGAGCTGATGCTGGCCACCAAGGAGCTGATCTCCACCACCTTCCAGCCCTTGCCGCTTTACCTGGCCGCCGCCGCCATCTACTGGGCCTTGAGCGCCCTGCTGGAACGGCTGCAACGCAAGCTGGAGCAAAGGCTGGCGCGGGCGTACTAGCTCCCCCCGCATCTGCGCACAAAAACAAATTCAACAGGTAACCAGCTGCGCATCAACATCACGGAAAACCCGACGCAATGTTACGCATGATCAACTGGCTCATCGTCTTATCGATCGGCAGCCTCAGCAGCCTCCCAACCTTGGCAGGCGCATGCACTGCAGGTCCCGCCCAGGCCTCGAAGGCGCGCCCACTGCTGATCCGGAACATCCAGTTGCTGCCCATGACTGCTGACAAGCGCGAGGTGCTTGAACAGCATGCGGTGCTGATACAGGCCGGCAGGATAGCCCGCGTAGCACCAGACACTGCCATCTCGGTTCCGCCAGGCGCTCGCATCATCGATGGCAAGGGCGGCTTCCTGCTACCTGGACTGACAGACATGCATGTCCACGTCTGGGACAAACCAGAACTGTCGGCCTACCTGGCCGCAGGCGTCACCACCATCCGCAATGCCTCGGGCATGCCTTTCCATCTCGCCTACGCCACCGCGATCGATACCGGCTGCTTGGCAGGGCCACGCCTGATTACCACCGGCCCGATACTGAATGGACAGGGACCGAATACCCAACCCAACCACCAGATCGTCAGCACGGCGGCCGAAGCCCGGGCAGCAGTGCATACCCAGCACCAGCAGGGCTACCGCCACCTGAAGGTCTACTCCAACCTGTCCAGGGAAGCCTATCGCGCCATAGTCGAGGAAAGCCAACGGCTGGGCATGACTATCATGGGCCACACGCCCGAAGGCTTACGCGAGCCCGGCATGCCGCATCGCAAGCCATTCCAGATCCCTTTTCGCGAGATGCTCCAAGACCCCCTGGTCTCCATCGAGCACATGGAAAGTATTGTCTGGCACGCGCTGCATGACGAATTTGATGAGGGCAAGGCTCGCATTCTTGCCAAGGAGATAGCCGCCAGCCACATCGCGGTTACCCCTACGCTGATCGCGCACCGCAACCTGGTACTGGTTGCCCAAAGCCGTGGCCGGTATTTGCGGCGCCCAGGCGTGGCGTGGCTGAATCCATTCATCTCGGCGCTGGAACAGCCTGCCTATAAGCAATGGTCCACGACTGCTCCAGCAGAGCGGGCGCAGCACGATGCCTTTTACTCGCAGGCCACCAGAATCTTCCATGAAGAAGGCGTGAAGCTGCTGGCAGGCACCGATGCCGGCATCTTTACCAACGTACCCGGCATCTCGCTGATTGAGGAGCTGAAACTGCTGACGGACGCCGGCCTGGGCAGCTTTGAGGCCCTCCAAACCGCTACCCGGCATCCGGCCGAGGTTTTGGGCATGGGCCATCAACTGGGGCAGATCAAGGAGGGGTACTTGGCTGACCTGATCCTTGTCCAAGCCGACCCCAGCCTGGATATCAGCAGCCTGCGATCCCTCACCGGGCTGGTCGTTGCAGGGAAATGGCTGGGGCCAGAGCGCATCGCACAGCTGAAGCGCCAAGCAAGATCCACCTCCTATGCACGCTCCAAGCAGCAGATCATGGACGGGCTCAAGGCCCAGGGCGCCGCCTTGGAATAGGATGGCATGGCATACCGTTCTGCCGCAGCAAGCGCTGCTGACCTACCAGGCCTGAGGTTATCCAAAAAAACGGGCGCACCTTGCGATGCGCCCCCGAAGTGAGACCCTAAGTAAAACACGGTAGTGATCAGGCCAGGCGTTTCTCGCTGGCCGGATCGAACAGGAGCGCCTTGGTGGGGTCCAGCGTCAGTTCCACCTGCTGGCCGGGCGCGCCGGCTGCGCGGGGATGGCAGCGGGCCACGGTCTTGATGCCGTTGAAGGTGACGGTCACCAGGGTATCGGGGCCGGTGGGTTCGGTGATGGCTACGGTAGCCTGCAGGGTCTGCAGATTGCCGCGCTCGCTGTGGGCGCTTTCGGGGTCGGTCAGTTGCTCTGGCCGTATACCCAATATCACCTGCTTGCCCACAAAGGCCCGCTGGCTATCGCTGATGGGGCTCAGTCTGACCGCCTGCACGGCACGGCCATTGTCCAGTTCCACCACAGCGTGACCATCTTCCTCGCGCAGTTGCACCGGGATGAAGTTCATCGATGGCGAACCAATAAAGCCTGCCACATAGAGATCGGCCGGGGCGTCGTAGATTTGCTGGGGCGAGCCGAACTGGCGCACTTCGCCATCCTTCATCACGGCGATGCGATCACCCAGTGTCATCGCCTCGATCTGGTCGTGGGTCACGTACACAATGGTCGTGCCCAGGCGCTGGTGCAGCAGCTTGATCTCGGAGCGCATCTCCACCCGCAGCTTGGCATCAAGGTTGGAGAGCGGTTCATCAAACAGGAACAGGGTGGGATTGCGGGCCAGTGCCCGGCCCATGGCCACGCGCTGGCGCTGACCACCCGACAGCTGCAGGGGCTTGCGGTCCAGCAGATGTTCTATCTGCAAGGTCTTGGCCACCCGGGCAATGATTTCCTCCTGCTCGGGCTTGGGTACCTTGCGGATATCCAGGCCAAAGGCGATGTTCTTGCGCACTGTCATATTGGGATACAGCGCATAGCTCTGAAACACCATGGCGATGTCGCGATCCTTGGGAGACAGCTTGTTGACCACCCGGTCACCGATGGCGATCTCGCCGGAGGTGATGTCGTCGAGGCCGGCGATCATATTGAGCAGGGTGGATTTGCCACAGCCAGAGGGGCCGACCAGGATCAGGAACTGGCCCTTCTCTATCTCCAGGTCTATGCCCTTGAGTATGTGGGTGTTGCCATAGCTCTTCTTGACGTTGCGTATGCTGAGTGCGCCCATGTCGATTCTCCGCGAGGCGGGTCAGGTTAGGCGCCTGCATGGTGCCGGCGCCGCCTGCCTGTCCTCGGTTAGCCCTTTACCGCGCCGGCAGTCAGCCCGCGCACGAAATATTTGCCGCCCACCATGTACACCAGCAGGGTAGGCAAGGCCGCGATGATGGCGGCGGCCATGTCCACGTTGTATTGCTTCACGCCGGTACTGGTGTTCACCAGGTTGTTGAGCGCCACCGTCATGGGCTGGCCCTCGCCCGAGCTGAACACCACGCCGAACAGGTAGTCGTTCCAGATCTGCGTGGTCTGCCAGATCAGGCACACCATGATGGTGGGCACCGAGATAGGCAGCAGTATCTTGAAGAAGATGCGGAAGAAACCTGCGCCATCTATGCGCGCCGCCTTGACCAGCTCGCCCGGCACCGTCACGTAGTAGTTGCGGAAGAACAGCGTGGTGAACTGCAGGCCATAGATCACATGCACCAGCACCAGCCGACCGGTACTGTTCTCCAGCTCCAGCCAGCCCAGCACCTGGGCCATGGGCAGTATCACCACCTGGAAGGGCAGGAAGGTGCCGATCAGCAAGGCCATGAAGAACATGTCCGAGCCCTTGAATCGCCACATCGACAGGATGTAGCCATTGAAGGCCCCCACCAGGGTGGAGATAAGCACCGCCGGTATCATCATCGTGAGGCTGTTGGCGAAATAGCGCTTCATGCCGCCACACTCTACCCCGGTACAGGCAGTGGACCAGGCAGCGCTCCAGGCATCCAGGCTGAAAGAGCCTGGCAACGACAGCAGGTTGCCAGCGCGGATTTCATCCAGTGTCTTGAAGCTGGTGCTCAGCATCACGTACAGCGGTGCCAGATACCATAAAGCCATCAGCACCAGCACGGCATAGATGCCGAAGCGTATGAGCTTCGCCTGCAGGGATTGTGGGTAATCAGCCACGACGCTCCCTCCTCAGTTCGGAATACAGCAGCGGCATGACCACGGCGCAAGCGGTGAACAGCATCATCATGGCGCTGGCGGCACCCAGGCCAAGCTGGCCCCGGGTAAAGCCGTGCTGGTACATGAAGATGGATGGCAGATCAGTGGCAAAACCGGGGCCGCCGCCGGTCAGTGCCATCACCAGGTCAAAGCTCTTGACCGCGATATGCGCCAGTATCATGAAAGCGCTCAGGAACACCGGCCGCAGGCTGGGGATGATGATGCGGGTGTAAATGGTTGGCAGGGAGGCACCATCTATCTGCGCCGCCTTGATGATGCTGTCGTCCACCCCACGCAAGCCCGCCAGGAACAAGGCCATCACAAAGCCTGAGGATTGCCATACACCGGCAATGACCACGGTGTAGATGGCGAAATCGGGGTTGATGATCCAATCGAAGGTGACGCCGGTAAAACCCCAGTCATGCGCCATCTTTTCCAGGCCCAGGCCTGGGTTCAATATCCATTTCCAGGCGGTGCCGGTCACAATGAAGCTCAGCGCCATGGGGTAGAGATAGAGCGTACGGATGGCGCCCTCAAACCGGATCTTCTGATCCAGCAGCACGGCCATCAAAAGGCCCAGGGCCAGGCTGACCAAGATGAACAGGCCACCAAAGATGCCCAGGTTCTGCATGGCGCCCCACCAACGCTCATTGCCGAACAGCTCGACATACTGGACAAAGCCAGCCCATTCATAGCGTGGCAGCAGGCGGGATTCGGTGAACGACAACCAGGCCGTCCAGCCTATGAATACATAAAAGCCGATCAAACAGGCCAGCACCGTAGGGGCCAGCACCAGCTTGGGCAGGATCACATCGGCGAGCCGGCTTATCGAAAAACCGGGTGCGCCTTGACGGGAAGCAGTCATGGCGTCTCCTTGTGCAGGTTGGAAAGACAGCGGGTAGGGGACTCCGGCAGCCGTACAGGCCTGCCGGAGCGTTCACTCCTCGCTGGCGCGAGTTATTTACTGCTTGTTGTACTTATTAGGCACAGGTCTGGCCGCAGGGCAAAGCGAGACGCTCGCCCACGGCAGCCCGGCACAACACCAGCGCTGCGGGTGGTGCAGCACTGGCCAGGCCTGATTGGCGCTGCCAAGCAGGCCCAGCGTTGCGGTGCTTAGCGCTTCTTGGCGGCAGCCAGCAACTTGGTTACGGCATCCTTGCTGCTCATGTTCGAGTTCATGAAACTCGACACCACATCCTGGATAGCACCTTGTGCGGCGGATGGCTGGGCCATTTGATGGGCAAAGGAAGGCACCAGGCCGCCCGACTTGTTGGAAGCCACGAAATCGGCCGCCGATTTCTTGGCGCAATCGTCAAACTTGCTCATGTCGTGCCCCAGGCGCACCGGGACCGAGCCCTTGTTCTGGTTGAACACTTCCTGGAAAGGCGTGGACAGCACCGTCGAGGCAAAGTCGGAAGTCGCCTTGAGATCCTTGTTCTTCTGCGCAAAGACGATGAACGAGTCGATATTGAAGGTGAACGCATTGGCCGTACCCGGTGCAGCCAGGCAGAGATAATCGGTACCGGGTTTCTTGCCGGCGGCGGCAAACTCACCCTTGGCCCAGTCACCCATGAACTGCATGGCAGCCTTGCCGTTGATCACCATGGACGTCGCCAGATTCCAGTCGCGGCCCGGCATGTCCTTGTCCATATACTTGCGCACCATGCGCAGGGTATCGAAGGCCTTGATGGTGGTGGCGCTGTTGATGGCCGCCGGGTCCAGCTTCACAAAAGCCTTGTTGTAGTAGTCGGCACCACCCACACCCAGGGCGATGGATTCGAATACCGTATTGTCCTGCCAGGGTTGGCCACCATGGGCCACCGGAATGAAGCCGGCCTTCTGCAGCTTCTCGGCCACGGCGGGGAACTCATCCCAGGTCTTGGGCGGCTGCACGCCAGCCTTCTTGAATACTTCAGGATTGGCCCACATCCAGTTGACGCGGTGCACGTTCACCGGCACGGCCACATAATGGCCCTTGTACTTCATCACATTGGCCACCACGGGCGGCAGCAGGGTGTCCCACTTCTCGGTCGCCGATACACCGTCCAGATTGGCCAATACGCCTTCGGCAGCCCATTCCTGGATGGCAGGGCCCTTTACCTGGGCAGCCACGGGTGGATTGCCCGATACTACGCGGGTCTTCAGCACGGTCATGGCATTGTCGCCACCACCGCCGGCCACGGCGAAGTCCTTCCAGGTATGGCCCTTGGCCTCTATCATTTTCTTCAGTTCAGCGGCGGACTTGGCCTCGCCACCGGAAGTCCACCAATGCAGCACTTCAACAGTACCGGCAGAGGCTGGGAGGGAAAGCACACAGGCGGCGGCCAATGCCAGGGTCAGGCGACGAGGTTGCATCTGTCTCACTCCTTATTTGAATTAGGTCGGCTGCGTCATGCACACGACTGGAGCGAAATATAACTACGCATGTAAGCTTTGTGAAGGATTTTTGTAAGTTTTCAGTAAGTTTCAATATTGCATTGCACCATAAAAGCGCAAAGCCCAAGCCGGCGCCTCATTTCAAGGCGATCGCAGCACAGCATCGGGGCAAGGCCGACTGTGGTACGGGATACACTTAGCCATAGCCAACTGGGCAATATCTTAGTTTTGTTACACCATCGGTCGCCCCCCAGCCCGCTTACCGCCCGCAGCCGCAATCCGGTACCACGCACTGGTATTGGTACCAAGCAGTCAGCTGCGTCTCAGTGGTAAAATTTATGACATATAACTGAACCGATATCCTTAGCCATTCGATGCCCTTCATCACCAAGCCCCGCACCCACGCCGAATCCGTCGTATTCAAGCAGGCACATGCCCTGCGCCCGCAAGCAGTCATCGAACCCGGCATGGCCTACGGCAGCGCTTCTCGCTCCTGCAGCCGCTACCAGTTCGATGAGTACGCCATGCCTTATGACGGCGACTTCGCCCTCGATAAGCCCGTGCTGGCCGCGCTGCTGCCCACCCTGGTGCAGACTGATCCAGAGACGGCAGTGCTGCTGGTCGCCAGCACCCAGAACCTGCCCGACAAGCCGATGACGCCAGAGCAGGCCAATGCCAGCTTCAACGCCTGGTATGGCCCGTTGAAAGACTCCCTGATCGGGCCGGGAAATATCGCAGGCAATATCCATGGCGTGGTTGAAAGCAGCCTGCGGGCCTACTGGGCCCGCCATGCCGCCCAAGGCTTTGCCCGGCTGCGGGCCGGTGGCGTGCAGTCGATACGGCTCAGCCCCAATATCACCATCTACGCCCACCGCATCGGTGCCAACGGCCAGTTGCGGCGCGGCGCCCAGATACGGGTCAAGGTCAGCAACCTGCCGGTGCAGGTGCTGCACCAGATCCCCACGGCGGCCTTTGGCGGGCGCGCCACCCAGTCGTTTGCCAGCATGCGCAGCAGCGCCCATGACATGCGCCGCCTGCAGGCCCTGGCCGATGGTGTAGCGGACTCCCGCGCGCAATCCAGCATGCTGCTGCGTGCCGCCGGCAGCAAGGTGGGTGGCGGCGTCCTGGCCTTTGGCCCCACGGCCGCCTTTGATTTTTACGACAGCACCAGCCGCACGGCCGATGGCCTGGCGGTGGACTGGCGTGGCTTCGCCGTGCGCTCGGCCAAGAGCCAGAGTGGCAACGTGCTGGGTGTAGCCGCTGGCACAGGTACTGCCATGGCGGTAGGCATGATGGCGGCACGGGGCCTGCTGCTGCTCACGCCGTTTGGCTGGCCGGTGTTTGCCCTAAGCCTGGTTGCCGGGGTCGCCGTGCAAGCCGCCTGGAGCCGCTACGGCGGCGATGAAGCCGCTGGCAACGCCGCCGCCTCGGTGCTCGGCGTCAAGCGATGACCCACCCGCCGGCATCCCTGCCGCTGCTGCTAGGCAAAGCCTGGCACGGCTGGCTGCTGGCCGTGCCGGCCAGCCTGGCCGTATGGGCACAGGCCGACTGGCGCTGGGCCTTGGCGGCCTTTGCCGTCCTGGGGTTTTACTTCCTGCTGGATGGGCTGGCGGTCTGCTATCTGTCGCTGTTCGGCAGCCGGGCAGCCATCATCAGCAGCCTGCACGCCCTGTTGTTCATGCTGCCCCTCTCCTTCTGCCTGGCAACACTGGCCTTGGGCCAGGCACAGGCCGGCCTGACCTGGCTGGCCCTGCTGGCGGCCTACCTGATCGTGCTGGGCAGTATAGCCCTGCTGGAGTGGCGCAAAGCGCCCTGGCCCAGTCCAGACACCAAGACCCTGGCCTGGCCCGGCACCCAGATCAAGCTGGACAGCCGCCAGCTGCAGGCCAGCGCCACCCCTGCACAACGCAGCAAGGCCAGTTGGCTGATCGCCCCAGCAGCGTCGGTCCCGCTTTACCACATCCTGCGCCCCTGGCTGGAGCAAGGCAGCGGCTTGCATTGGCTGGCCCTCCTGGGCAATCTGCTACTGCTGTGGATGGCGGCCACCCTGGGCCGCCCCCTGGCCCAAGGCTGCAAGCTGCGGCTGCTGGAGCTGCGCAGCCCAGCCGACAGCCCACCGTTTACCAGCAACAGGCTGGCCGAGCTGGAACAGCTACGCCAGCAAACCGCGCTGGGTCGCTGGCTGCGAGCACGCTTCCCGCTACCGACCGGTGTCTCCGTCAAAGCCAAACTGGGCAAACGCGCCTAGCACCGTCACAACCCAACAAAAAAGCCTGAGTTCCAAACAGGCGCTAAGTCAGCCGGAACCGAACCACCACACGCAGGCCATGGGGCAGATTGTCCTGCAGCAGCACCTGGGCATGATGGCGGCGGGCAATCTCCTGCACGATGGCCAAGCCCAAACCGCAGCCCTTGCCCTGCCCTTCCATGGCACCGCGATAGAAACGCTCGAACACCCGGCCACGCTCAGCTTCGGCAATCCCGGGCCCATTGTCGTAAACCGCCAGAACGGCATGGGCACCTTCGTCCACTACCCTGACGCCGATTTCGCTGCCTGCTGGGCAATACTGGATGGCGTTGTCGATCAGGTTGCCCAAGAGTTCCCGCAGCAGACCGTCATGACCACTGATCAGCAGCTTGGCCGGCGCATCATCCAGCCCCAGGTCTATCTGCCTTGCCAGCGCCCTGGGTACGGCCTCCATGGTGACCTCACGGGCCAGCCGGACCAGATCCAGCGGCGCCAATGGTAACGCCGCATCGGGTTCGGCCCGGGCCAGGGCCAGCAACTGGTTGACCAGCCGGATGGCGCGAGCCACGCTGGTCTCGATCTGCGCCAGGCGCTGCAACAGGGCAGCGCGGTCAGGCTCGGCCTGGTTCAACTCGCCGCGCACCAGTTCGGACTGGGACTTCAAGCCCGCCAGGGGCGTACGCAGCTGATGCGCGGCATCAGCGATAAACCGCCGCTGCGCCGCCACCTGGCCGTGCACCTCTTCCAGCAAGCTGTTGATGGCCCGCGCCAATGCCCGCACCTCGGCCGGGGCGTTCTCCACTTCCAGCGCACTCAGCTCACGCGGTGAATGCTTCTCCACCAGCCGGCGGAGATGCCGCAAGGGCGACAGGCCACGGCTGATACCGGCCCACACCAGCACACTGGTCAACACCAGCAGCAAGGCCAGTGGCAGGGCGGTATCAATCAGGATATCCCGCTGCAGTTGGGTACGCAGCGCCGTGCTCTTGGCCACCTGCACCAGCATGGTCTGGGGCCGCTCCTCGGTGCCTATGCGCAGGTATAAGGCGGCCACCCGCACCACACGGCCACGCAAGACGCCGTCGTAAAAATAGGGCTTGCCCACCTCGCGCGCCAGCTCACGCGGGGTGGGCGGGATATCCTTCTCACCCAGGATGAATTCACCGGGCGGCGTGCTGACCATGTAATACAGGCGGTCGCTGGGGTCTTCTTCCAGTATCTCGCGGGCAGCGCGGGGAAAATCGATATACAGCCCCTCGCCCAGCGGTTTCACCTGACGTGCCAAGGCGCGGCTGGATTGCACCAAGCTGCGGTCTATCACCTCATCGGCATAGCGCAGCGCCACCGAGTACGACACAAATGCCGCCGCCAGCCACAGCAGCAACTGCGGCGCCAGCAGCCAGATCAGTAGTTGCCGGTGCAGCGAGAGCTTGCGTGGTTTGCTCATGGCACCAAGCCGCCTACAGCGGCCGTGCTTCCAGCAGATAGCCCAGGCCCCGTACGGCCCTCACCCCCACGCCGGCCGGCTCTATCTTCTTGCGCAGGCGGTGCACATAAACCTCGATGGCATTGGCACCCAGCTCGTCGCCGCTCAGTTCGGCGGCAATCTGCTCCTTGGTCACCACCCGGTCGGCATTGCTCAGCAGCACATCCAGCACGGCCAACTCCCGGGCCGACAGATCCAGCGGCTGATCATCGGCCCAGGCCCGCTGCCCGGCCCGGTCCAGCCGTAGCCGGCCAAACCGCGCCTCATCGCGGGGGCTGCCCGCCGCCTTGCTACGGCGCAGCAGCGCTCGCAAACGCGCCTCCAGTTCAACAAACTCAAAGGGCTTGGCCAGGTAGTCGTCTGCACCGGCATCCAGCCCGGCCACCCTGTCTTCCAGCCCGTCCAGCGCCGTCAGTATCAAGATGGGCAGGCCGGGCTTCTGCGCCCTCACCTTGCGCAACACCGCCAGGCCACCCTGGCCAGGCAGGCCCAGATCCAGGATCACGGCATCGTAGTCGGCAGCCAGCAGCCTTTGCTCGGCCACCAGGCCGTTGCTCACATGCTCCGCAGCAAAACCCAGGCGTGCCAGGCTGGTCAGCAGGGCATCGGCCAATACGGCATCGTCTTCGGCTAATAGCAATTTCATAAGGGGTCGCCTGCTTGGTCCATGCGGCTCACAGTGTGCAAGCCATCAGATATTCGTCGTGCCATGCGCCATCCACCTGCATGCAATGGGTCTCGGTGCCATAAACGGTAAAACCCAATGCTGCATACAGCGCCAGCGCTGGCGCATTGCGGGTATGCACCCCAAGGTTCAGTTGCCGCAGCCCAGCCATCCCGGCAGCCTGCTGCTTGAGTGACTGCAGCAAGGCCAGCGCCACACCGCGACGCCGATGGCTGGCCGCCACATACATGCCCCACACCACGGCCTTGTGCTGCAGCTTGCGCATGCGCTCCCTGCCCAAACCTACCACGCCGACCAGCGCATCTCCGTCGAAAGCACCCAGTATCCAGCCGTGTGGGCCGGCCTGCAGCCATTCGCCCATCTGGCCCGGTGGCAGTTCGGCTTCCTCCTCCAGGCTGGCAGCAAAAGCCGCCGGGCACTCGCGCAAGCCTGCCAGGCGCAAAGCCCGGAACAGGTCCAGATCGGCAGGAACAAGCTGGCGTATCAACATGGGATGGAAAAACGCGACGGACGGTAGCGGATTCTATGCCGCCGCCCGCCCAGACGCCATGTTGCTTGCACACCACTCTCCGCTCGACCAAGATAAGGCCACACTTAAGAGCCTGTTCAATGTCTTTTCGCCTCGTCGCCTGGGGTGAACAGACCTCAAGGAGCATCTATGGCATGGTTGGGCTTGTTCGTCGGGTTGGTCATCGGCGCCGTGATATGGCACGACAGCGGCTGGCTGCTGGGTGGCTTGCTGGGCTGGTTACTCGGTCGCGAGCGCGATCACAGCGCACAGATACGGGCACTGCAGGCCAGACTGCAAGCAGAGGCGCCGCCGTCCCCATCGGCCGTGTCTGCACCCGCCCCACAGGAGACCGTTGTCAGCCCGGTGCCGGAGACCCGCATCGATACTGTCCCGGCGCTACCCGAGCAGCCAACAGCACCTGCAGCGGTGCAGCCTGTCACCCAGGCAACCACACCGGCGCCCGCACCCGCCGCCCTCCCCGAGCCGGCTTATGCCGCAGTCGTAGAGACCGGCCCCACCGTGGTTGATCGCGCGCTGGCCTGGATGATGGCTGGCAACCCGGCCGTCAAGATAGGTGTGCTGCTGCTGATCATAGGTGTGGCCTTCCTGCTCAAGTACGCCGCCCAATATGTACGTTTTCCGGTGGAGAGCCGCTACCTGGCCGTCATGGCCGGCGCGGCGGCTGCCATCACCTTCGGCTGGCGCCAGCGCGAGCGCAAGCCGGTGTTCGCCCATGCCCTGCAGGGGGGCGGCCTGGGTATTGCCTTCCTGACCGTGTTCGCGGCCCTACACCTGCACCAGTTGCTGCCCGCAGGCGCTGCCTTCGCACTGCTGGCGGGCCTTGCCACCTTCTCCGCTGCACTGGCGGTTACCCAGTCGGCCCAGTCACTGGCCATCATCGGGCTGGCTGGCGGCTTTCTGGCCCCCATCCTGGCCAGTACCGGCCAGGGCAGTCATGTCATGCTGTTCAGCTACTATGCGGTACTCAATCTCGGCATCGCCTGGGTTGCCCGCCTGCGGGCCTGGCGTGGACTGAACCTGTTGGGCTTCCTGTTCACCTTCATCATCGGTGCGGGCTGGGGCACCTTGCGCTACACCCATGAGCACTTCGCCACCACAGAGCCTTTCCTGGTGGGGTTCTGGCTGCTGTATGTGGCGCTGGCCGTCGCCTTTACCCGGCATAGGCAGGCAGAAGCCAAATTGGGCCAGCTGGTGCGCGACCCCGTCGATGCCACCCTGGTGTTTGGCGTGCCCTTGGTCGGCTTTGGCCTGCAGGTCATGCTGGTCAGCGATTTCGCCCATGGCAATGCCTGGTCTGCAGCCACCATGGCCCTGGTCTACGGCGCGCTCTGGCTAAGCCTGCGTAGCCGCCCCGGCATGGGGCTGCTGGCCGAATCGTTCTGCATACTGGCCACCGGCTTTGCCACCTTGACCATACCGCTGGCGCTAGACGGTCGCTGGACAGCCGCCAGTTGGGCCCTGGAAGGCGCAGGCCTGCTGTGGCTGGGCCATCGCCAACAGCGCCTGCTCAGCCAGCTGACCGGCTACCTGTTGATTTTCGCCGCAGGCCTCATCGTGCTGGCACAGCTGTCGCAGATAGAGCGGGAAGTACACTGGTGGAATGGCCGCCTGCTGGCCACCAGCCTGGTAGGCATCGCCGCCTGGCTGGCTGGCGCCGTATGCTATCGCGCCAGCCCCCGCACACCGCACCTGGTCTTGCTGCTGTGGGGTTTGCTGCTATTGCTGGCTGGCGGCGGTGTCAGCCTGGCGCAATTCATGCCCGACCAACACCTGATCGTAGCCTGGCTCGCCCTCTTGTCCGGCCTGGCCTTGCTGGCCACCTTGCTGTCCGGCCCGCTGGCCTGGCCGGCGTTGCGCTGGCCCAGCCTGGGTTTATTGCCTGCATTG
The DNA here is from genome assembly GCF_036961565.1 of Chitinimonas sp. JJ19. Classification (NCBI taxonomy): domain Bacteria; kingdom Pseudomonadati; phylum Pseudomonadota; class Betaproteobacteria; order Neisseriales; family Chitinibacteraceae; genus Chitinimonas; species Chitinimonas sp. JJ19. The sequence goes on along the minus strand of NZ_JBAMDD010000010.1, from coordinate 80,806 downwards.
GCCGTGGTGTTGCTGCTGGCGGCACAGCGCCAGGCCACCCCGCTGCAACAAGGCGGCTGGCTGGCCTGGCCCCTGGCATATGGGCTGGCCATGGGTTTGCTGTACTACCGTGAGCGCACCTTGCCCAGGCTGGGCAGGCAGCTTGCCCACCTGATGGGAGGCTGGCTGCTGACGGCCTGGTTGGTGTGGGTGCTGGCCGATGGCAGCAGCCGCATAGGCGGTGGGTCGGGCTGGATCTGGCTGGGCGGCCTGGCAGCACTCGGCCTGGCGCTGCTGTGTCAGACACTGGCCCCGCTGCAGGCCCGCTGGCCGTCACGCCGCTATCGGCGCGACTACCTGTGGCACTTACCCCTGCCCATCGCAGCCCTGACTGCCGGCGCCCTGCTGATCGCCCCCTGGGCCAGCAGCGGCAGCGCCCAGCCACTGGCCTGGTGGCCCCTACTCAATCCGCTGGACCTGGGCTGGTGGATGGCAGCACTGGCCCTGCTGCGCTGGCTGCGCAGCCCCTACCCAGCGGCCAAGCTGGCCGAGCTGCGCCCAGTCATCCAGGCCGGTTTGGCCCTGCTGCTGTTTGCCTGGCTCAACAGCCTGCTGGCCAGAGGCTTCCACCATCTGGGCGGGCTGAACTTCAGCCAGGCATCGCTATGGCCCGACCAGGGCTACCAGGCTGCGCTATCGCTGCTATGGACCAGCGTAGCCCTGGCCGCCATGTGGTCTGCCACCCGCGTCAGCTGGCGCGCGCTATGGGTGACCGGGGCCTGCCTGGTGGGGGTGACGGTACTCAAGCTGTTCGTGGTGGATCTCGCCGGCGCAGGCAGCCTGGCCAGGGTGGTGTCCTTCCTCGGTGTGGGTCTGCTGCTGGTCGCCGTGGGCTGGTTTGCGCCCGTGCCGCCAGCACAGGCTGGCGAAGCCAGCAAGGAGAGGCCCTAGCATCCCCTACTCGGTTACCAAGCGCCGCTAATAAAACCCGGCGTAACGCCAGCGTAGCGGTTCTGGCTAGGCGTGCGGGCGAAGGCACGCGGCAGACAGTACGTGGGAGAGGCGAGCTCGCACAGCAACGCCAGAAGGGTGTTGTTAGTGGGCTAGGCGCCTCACAGGCTCCAAGGGGCTTACAGAGGTCTTGTTTTCTCAGTCCGACCCGGCGCGTGTAAAAATTGGATGCAGCATGTATCTGATATATAAGGTGAAATTTTTTACAGCATCGCTCGCATTACTGAGAGCGCGAGGTTTCTGGAAGTTCCTTCTAAGCTGAAAGCGGGATACAGAGGCACACAGTGCCCTCTGGCACCCAGGCAAACAAGCCTTACCGACGACAGCAGCACCACGCAGGATGACTGGTGCCACAGGAAAGCACGCAGACCCCATGCATCGACTGCCAGTAGATCAACGGCCAACCACCTCAGCCTTATCTCCAGGCAAACGGCCAATGCTGGCCTGGCCCATCGGCCTTGTCGTGGCCTTGCTGCTATGCCTGCCCGCGCAGGCGGCCCCTTTGACGGCGTACACGGTGCCGGTCTTCCCCTGGACTTTTCCCGATCAACCCGAGCGCGGTGTCTCACCCGAGATACTGCGCTTTCTGTTTGACCGCGCAGGCCTCACCGTTACTCTGTCTACCCTGCCCTATGTCAGGGCGATCAATGGCCTGAGAAGCGGCGAGAATGTGGCCGCCGTGCTGATACCCGATGCCGAACGCGACAAGTTTGCCGCGCAGTTGTGCCAGATAGGGCAGATACGCTCAGGCGTCCTCTACAAGCACCAGCGCTACCAGCAGTTGGCCCCCTCGCGCCTGAGCGGCATGGTGGTAGGCGTACCCCGCGGCACACGTGCGCTAGACAGGCTGAAATCGCTGGACGCCGACCTGTATCCGCTGGAGTCGGTGGAACAGGGACTGCGCATGCTGAAGGCTGACAGGCTGGACGCCACGTTTGTGTCCCGCCCCGGCTCCATCAGCGCACTGGAGCAGGCTGGGCTAAAAAGCCGTGACTACCACTGGCTGGAGATCGATGTGCAGCCAGTGGTTATCTACATCTCGCATAAATCTCCGCTGATGCAGGATAAGGCTGCCATGGCCAGACTCAAGGCCGCCTGCGAGGGCCCCGGCCGGGCCAGGATGGCCGCCTTGCTCAAGCGCTACCAGTAGCGCGGTGGCGACCCGCCGATAATTTGCCAGGATTTAACCCGTTTCAGCACATGGCGCCGTTCAAGCATTATTCCACCCACGCGGAGATCGCCATGACACCCAAGCATCTGACTGCCCTGCTGGCCAGCATCTGGCTGGCCGCCTGCTCCACCCACCAGCCTGAAGTCGCCACCACGGCCGAGGGGAGCAAGGCTGCGAAGGCCGACAACGCCGTGCAGGTCGCCGAAGCCGTCGCCCCACCGCCACCACGGCAGCCCCTGCCAGCCGCAGAAGCCCCCGCAGCGCCTGCCGTGAGCCCCCTTGCCAGCACCGATAGTGCTCGGGCCACCGGCTTGGCCAAGCCGCAAGCCTCGCTGTCCAAGCGCATGCCCATGGGTGGCAACAGCCTTGCCGCCCCAGCAGTACGGCAATATGTCCCGGCAGCACCAGAGAACCGCGAGCGTTACCAGGCACTGCAACGCAATGGCATTACCCTGGCAGCGGAATCGCCTGTTTCCACCTTCAGCATTGATGTCGATACCGGCAGTTACAGCAATGTGCGGCGCCTGCTCAACGGTGGCCAACTGCCCCCGCGTGATGCCGTGCGGGTGGAGGAGCTAGTCAACTACTTCCCCTACGACTACCCCCTGCCCCAAGGCAAGGCCCCCTTTGCCGTCAGCACCGAACTGGCCCCCACGCCCTGGAACCCGAACAGCCTGCTGCTGCGGGTAGGCATACAGGCGGCCGACCCCGCCAAGCAGGCACTGCCGCCGGCCAATCTGGTGTTCCTGGTCGATGTCTCGGGCTCAATGAATTCAGCCGACAAGCTCCCCCTGCTGCGCGAGGCGCTGAAGCTGTTCACCCGCCAGTTGCGGCCGCAGGATCAGGTCTCACTGGTGACCTATGCCAGCGGCACCCGCGTGGTATTGCCGCCCACCAGCGGTGCACGGCGTGGCGAGATCATGGCGGCCATCGATGGCCTGCAAGCAGGCGGCGCCACCGCTGGTGCCGCCGGTATCCAGCTGGCCTACCAGATGGCCGAGCAGGGCTTTGTGAAAGGCGGCATCAATCGCATCCTGCTGGCCACCGATGGCGACTTCAATGTCGGCATCACCCGCTTTGAAACCCTGAAGAACCTGGTGGAAGAAAAGCGCCGCTCCGGCGTATCGCTGTCATCGTTGGGCTTTGGCACCGGCAATTACAACGAACAGTTAATGGAGCAGATTGCCGATGCCGGCGATGGGGCCTACAGCTACATCGACACCCTGAACGAAGCACAGAAAGTGCTGGTCGACGAGTTCACCTCCACCCTCGCCACCGTCGCAAGCGACGTCAAGATACAGCTGGAATTCAACCCGCAGAACGTGCAGGAGTATCGCTTGATCGGTTTTGAGAACCGCGCGCTCAAGCGCGAGGATTTCAACAACGACAAGGTGGATGCCGGCGAAATCGGTGCCGGCCACCGGGTAACCGCCCTGTATGAAATCACCCTGGCTGGCAAGCGCGGTGCGGTGGAGCCGCTTCGCTATGGCATCAACAAACCGCTGCTGACCGGCAAGGATCAGGAACTGGGCTATCTGCGCCTGCGCTACAAGGCCGCGCACGGAGAGGACAGCCAGTTGCTGGCCTTCCCAGTGCGGCGCGATGCAATCAGCCAGCATCCCAGCGAAGACCTACGCTTTGCCGCCGCCGTGGCCGCCTTTGGCCAGCGCCTGGCCGAGGGTGGTAAGCATCTGGGCAACTTTGACTTTGGCCAGATCAAGGCACTGGCCGCTGGCGCACGGGGGGAGGATCGCTACGGCTATCGCGGGGAGTTCCTGCGCCTGATCAGCCTGGCAGAAACACTGGCAGGGCAGGACACACAGGCCCAGCCACAGGTCGCCGAATAGGAGTGAGGCTCGGCTGCCCACCGCCCCACCCAGCCACTATGCGCGTAGGCAAAGGCAGCCCGGCAGGCTACGCTTTTTCCTGGCAGCGGCAGCATGCCGGGAACCAGATGGCGAGACAGCTACCAAAGCAAGCCCGCAAGCTGCCTGCAGGGCAGGCCTGCACAACAACAATCGATAGAAAGAGGAAGAATGGTCATGCGCCAAAGAAACTACCTGTGGCTCCCCCTGGTGCCGCTATTGCTCAGCGCCTGCAATACCGAGGTCGGCGTAGGAGAACCCACGCAGCCAGGCACCAGCCTGACCTATGAGTACAACCTGGATACCAGCGCACAGGGCTGGGTATCCGGCTTTGCCGATTTTGAACAAGGCCAGGATACCTACTACGAGCTGACATCGTCCTGGCGTGCCTTGCCCGTGCCGTTTACGGTCAGGGGCATATATATGAGCGGCAACAACCACAGTACTGATCTGTGGATGTATGTGAAGCGCAAGATCGACAAGCTCAAGCCCAACCAGGCCTACAAGCTGACCTTCGAGGCAGAGTTCGCCAGCAACGGCAGCGCAAGCTGCACCGGCGGAATTGGCGCCCCTGGGGAGTCGGTCTTCCTCAAGGCGGGGGCCAGCGTGCAGGAACCACTAGCCCTGGTGGATGCCAACAAGAACTGGCGGATGAACTGGGACAAGGGCAACCAGGAAACCAGCGGCCGCGATACCCGGGTACTGGGTAATGTCGCCACTGACAGCACCGATTGCGTCAACCGCCCCTATCGCAACAAGCTGCTGAGCAATAGCAGCAACCCGCTGTCACTGACCACCAATGGCTCGGGCGAACTGTGGGTGATGTATGGCACCGACTCCGGTTACAAGGGCAGCAACGGTATCTACTACACCCGCTTGAAGATCACCGCCAAAGAGGGCTGATCAGCCAGTGGAAGGCTACCACCCCAGTGTGGACAGTGCAGGCGGCGAGTCCGGCATTCCGCTACACTCGCCTGCCATGCAGCCTGCCCATGACGATACCGCCTTGATGCTTGCCTACGCCGGTGGCGAGGCGGTGGCGTTCGAGCGCCTGTATGCGCTGCACAAGGCCGGCTTGTACGGCTTTCTGCACCGGCAGTCGCCCCGCACGGCCTGGGTGGATGATGTCTTTCAGGAAACCTGGCTGGCGGTGGTCAACGCCCGGCACGATTATCGGCCCACGGCCAGCTTCCGTACCTGGCTGTTCGGCATCGCCCGCAACAAGCTGATAGACCGGATACGGTTGAAGGAGCCCGCCCTGTTGGGCGACTTCCTGAATGAGGACGACGAGGACCCGCTGGCCCGTGTAGCGGCCGACAGCCGGCAAGAGCCCGCCAGCCGCCTGGCCGGCAAGCAGGCGGGCCAGGCGCTGGACACCGCCTTGCGGGCGTTGCCTGCCGTGCAGCGTGAAGTATTCCTGCTGCGCGAACAGGCCGATATGAGCCTGGAGGACATTGCCGCACTGACCGGCGTGCCCATGGAAACGGCCAAGAGCCGGCTACGCTACGCCGTGGCCAAGCTCAAAGCCACGCTGGCGGGGGTAAGCTGAGATGGACACCATGAAACCCGATGATGACGACAAGGCACTGAGCCAGGCCTACGCGGCACTGGAGCACCCCTTGCCGCCGCCAGCACTGGACAGCGCCATCCTGGCTGCGGCCCGCAGTGCGGTACAAGACGGTGCCAAGGTCATCCCCTTCCCTGCCCGGCCCCGCCGCAACTGGGGCGTCCCCCTGGGATTGGCCGCCACGGTGATGCTGGCCCTGGGTATCAGCCTGCAACTGCGCGACAGCGAGGAAACCCGGCTGGACGAGCCCATGCTGGCCGCAGAGATGTCAGCCCCTGTGGCGGCGCCCGCGGCCCCGTCTGCCGATGCTGCGGTCAGCAGCAAGGATGAAATGAAGCTGGAATCGGCAAGCACTGCCGCAGCCACCCCACCACAACCGGAAGAGCCGGTGACCAGCAGCGCACCAGCAGCCCGCCACCGCCTCGCGCAGCCTCGCCAGGCAGCGCCGGCCGAGACGCGCCCGGCGATGGAAGCGGGTTTGATGGAAAGCGCCGAGCAAGCCGCCCCGGCTGCCTTGGCCGCACCAGAATCGGCGCGGGAAGCCGAATCGCCAGCAGGCGACGCGATGTCCCGACAGGACAAACGCAGTCTGCCCGCCCTGGCGCCAGCGGCACCTGCACCGCAGGCGATGCCCGCACCGGCACCTGCTGCAGCCAAGCCTGCCGCTGGCCGCAGCCAGGAGCAGACCGCCCCGGCACTACGCAAGATGCTGGAAAGCATGCCGCCACCGGCGACCAAACCGGACGCCACGCCGGAACGCTGGATTACCAGCATCCGCCAGCTATTGGAGGTGGGGAAGGAAGATGAGGCGCGCAGGCAAGCAAGGCTGCTACAGCAGCGCTGGCCAGACCACCCACTGCCCAAGGAGCTGCGATACCTGCTAGAGGACGCAAGCCAGCCCTGACTGGCGGTTTCCAGAGGGTGAGACAACCGGGTGACGCTACGCTTGGGCAGCCGCCTCGCCGGCTGCCGGAGATTCTGGCACCAGGGCGCCCGTCTGCGCCTGCCACTGTACATAGCATTCCAGCCCGCAGACAGCCGCCACATAATCGGTGGCTTCGCTGCTGGCGGCTTCAGAAGCGGGAATCTCGGCCAGGCATACCTGGCAATTCAACGTGGGCAGGGCCGGCACCTGTGCCTGGGTGGGATGAGCATGCATGGCAATCTCCTGGTAAGCCGCAGCATTGCTGCGCCGATACACTCCCTTAGAGCCTGTTCAAAGTCTTTTCGCCTCACCGCCGCGTTCAATACCTTATCCGTCTCGAACGGTGTGATGAAAAGATCGCAAACAAGCTCTCACACCACACTACGCCCACCCCGGCAGCTTGTGAAGTTGATTCAGGCAATCAATCCGATAGCCGGCGCTACCCACCAGGCAACCGCTATTCCCCACTCAGGTAGATCACCACAAACAGCAGCAGCAAGGCCAGCAGGATGGCCCCGGCGATCTTCCAGGCCGACCAGGGACGCTCACCCTGAACTTCGCCAGTCTGGCCATTGACGACAAAGCGCCAGGTCTTGCCGCCATACTGGTAGCTGGACAACCAGATGGGCAGCAGGATGTGCTTGAAAGTGATGTCGTAGTAGTGCGGCGACATATTGTGTATGCGCTGCTCGTCACCACCGATATCACGCCGGATGGCCTCCCGTATGGTGGGCTCCATCAGCCCCTGCGCCTCGGCAAAGCCCGGTTGCAGGCCCAGTTGGTAGGCTTCCACGGTAAAGCCGGTGAGGAAGTCCTCGCGATAGGGCTGCAACTTGTCCAAGCGCCAGGGTTGCAGTCCATGCAGGTACTGGGTGGGCAGCGACTGGGTTGCCGGCACGGTGACATCGTCAAAGCCCACGCTCACCTCGCCCGCAGCCGAAGACCAGCGGGTACGGCGTACCTGCCGAGTCTTGGTGACACCATTGTCGGTATAGGTCTCGCTCACATAGTAGTAGTCGCCCCGCTCGCCACGGTAGGGCGTGTCGGTATGGGCATCATAGGTCCAGTAAGGCAGGTAGATGCCCTTCAAGCCACTGGCAGCGCGGTAGGCCTGCTTCAGGGCATTGGGGGCGAACCACAGCCCATGTATCCAGTCCTTGAAGCTGGCCCTGGCCTGGTTCTCCTTGATCTCGAACGGTGCTACCGCCTTGGGCTGTATGGTGCGCTGGGCATAGGCATTGCTGGCAATCAGCGGCACGGCGCAAAACGGGCAGCGATCTGCCGTGGTATTGGCCGGCAACTGCGATGCTGCACCACAGCCGGGGCACTTCACCGTCTGTCGCTCTATCTGCGGCTCATTGCCTGCTGCCTTAGCCAGATAAGCCTGGTAATCGAGTTCGGCTACTGCGGTTTCCTGCTCCGCTACATCCGCTACAGCGATGGCGTTCTGCGCGCCGCAATAAGGACACTGGAGAGCGTGCTGGCCAGGCGCGAATTCAAGCTTGGCACCACAGGCCGTGCAAGGATAATGGTTGGTGGTCATGTAGGCTGACGACTAGGTCGGGTCAAGTGTTGAGGTTAGGGCTTGTGCTTGCCGAGCACATCATCGACTTGCTGTGCCGTGACTTGCCGCAGCGCACGGTCGATGAAACCGTCCTTACGCATGGCCAGCAAGGCTTGCTCCAACGGCACGATCAGATGGGTGTTGCGGGTATGGACATAGTGGTAAACCGGCATGCTGTAGAACTCCCGCTCCATCAAGCGGGTATCCGCCGCCAGCTCGCCACGGCGACGCATACCCGCCAGTACAGCCGGCATGCTGATGGGGCTGCCCAGCACCACATCAACCCTGCCCGCTAGCAGCATGCGCACCATGGCATCGGGTGTGGTGGCGAAACTGACATCCATGCCGGCCGTCCTGGCTTCTACCACCTTGGCGCCGCGCTGCGCCGCCACCCGCCAACCGCGCAGGTCTTCCCAATCGCGCACCACGATCTCGGGCTTGAGTGTCAGGGCCGCCACGGTAAGCGACAGGGGGGAGGTCGGGACCATACGCAGATTGCTGTACTGCTGCTCCATCCCGGCAATACGCCCCAGCTCGGCGTCATACTTGCCGGCATCCACCACTGCCAGCGAACGCAGGCTGGGCAGCTTGTCCAGCTGCATCTCGTAACCTATGCGCCGGTAGGCCTCGCGCAGGACCAGCTCACCCACCTGCACCGTAGCGTCCATGCCCTCGGGCGCGGCGACACGCACCACAGGCAGGGCTGGTGGCGGTGCAGCTGCCAGCAGCGCGCTACAGAGCAACAGCAGGACCTGGCCGAGCATTCGTATCATGGCGATGGCGGGGTGGTGAAAGAAACCCGGCGCCCACGGCGCCGGGTAGATCACTTTACTGCGGTATGGGTGGTGGCATATGGGCAAACAGCCCTGCCAGCTCCGGCTGCTCGCCGGCCTTGCCCCAGGCTGCCATGCCGGCCTTCCAGACCAGGCTGTCGCGGTTGAAACTACCCGCCTGCAGCTGCCCTTGCAGTGCCGCCAGATCGAACGGGCCGGCCTGCTGGCCGTTCACCGCCACATGGAAGCTGACCGCACCCGGTATCGGCGGCGGAACCGGTGCCGCCGGCGCGGGTGCCGAGCCCGAGATGCCGCCACCGGCCTGGGCAGGCTGCTGGAACAGATTGCCCATGCCCTGGTTGAGCATGCCACCCACCCCTATGCCCATCATGGTGCCGGCCATGCCGGGGTTCTGCGCGGCATCGCGCATGGCCTGGGCCGCCTGGTACTGACCAAACTGCTGCATATTGCCGATGGCACGCATCGCGCCTTGCTGGTCTATGGCTTTCTCGACCTCTTCCGGCAGGCCGATATCCTGCACCTGTATCTCGCACAGTTCCAGGCCCATGCCGGCGAAATCGCCGGCGATACGCTCGCGTATCTTCTCGCCAACCAGGGTGACCTTGCCTTCCAGGTCTATCACCGGCACGCCGATCTCCGGCATCACTTCCTTGATACGGGTGCCGACCTTGCCGCGCAGGTTGGCCTCGATATCCTCGGTGGTGAATTCGGCCTTGGTGCCCATGATGTCGACCAGGAAGGTCTTGGCATCGGCAATACGAATCACATAAAGGCCGAAGGCGGTAACCCGCACCGCACCGAACTCCGGATCACGCATGGTGGCCGGGCCTGCCGTGCCCCACTTGAGATCGGTGAACTTGCGGGTGTTGAAGAAATACACCTCGGCCTTGAAGGGCGAATTGAAGCCGTACTTCCAACCCTTGAGGGTGGCCAGTATGGGCATGTTCTCGGTATTAAGGGTGTACATGCCGGGCGTGAACACATCGGCCACCTGGTTCTTGCCCAGTTGCCCTTCGTTCACCACCACGGCCAGTTGGCCTTCGCGCACCGTGAGCTTTGCGCCCATCTTGAGTTCATTCTGATGCCGCTCGAAACGATGGGCCATCACCTCAGGCCTGTCCTCGGTCCATTCGACTATATCGATAAACTCAGCGGTGAGCTTGTTCCACAGACTCATTTCCATACTCCTTATGTATTGATCCCCCGGCTGCCTGGCAACCCGGAGGTTTACAACAATAGCCCTAGTCAGCTTCCAGGCCAAGCCAGACACCACGGTTCGGCAAAACGACCAAAGGCAAGCTGCCCACCGGGGCTGTGCCAGTGCTCGCCCTCACGCGGCGGGCAGGCATAGCGGTAGTGGGTCTCACCCAGGCTGAATTCCAGGGCATAGGCGTGCAGATAGCCGCGATCAGCCTCGCTGCCACCGTAGCGCGCATCCCCCAGTATGGGGCTGCCAAGCGCCTTGAGGGCCACCCGTATCTGGTGGGTGCGGCCTGTCAGCGGCCGGACCACAAAGGCGCGCTGGCCGTTGCCTACGCCTGCGGTGAAGAACTGGGTCACCGCCGGATCCTGGCGGCTTTGCAACAGACGCCAGCTGCCATTGCGGCCTTTTTCCATATCCCCGCTGAGCGTGCCCTGCTTCTTGCTGGGCGCACGATCCGACAACGCCAGGTAGTACTTGCGTATCTGCCGCTGGGCAAACAATTGGCCAAACTCCGCCGCCGCCTCGGCACCCTTGGCCACCAGCAGCAGCCCCGATGTCAGCTGGTCCAGCCGGTGCACCGCATGCAACTCCCCCTGGCCAGTCTGCTCACGCAGCAGTTCCAGCACGCCCCGCTGCCCGTCCTCGCGGTGAAAGCTCTGGCCAGCAGGTTTGTCTATCAGGATAAAGCGCGGCTCGTCCGCAAGCAGGGTCAGCATCAGGGAGAAGTATGCATACGCAGTATGGCCTCCAGCTTGCGCTCACGATGCAAGCGGGCCAGTCCGGCATTGAGAATCCGCAGAAAGGCATCGGCATCCGCCATCTGCGGGCTGATGGCAAAATGGGCCACTACCGGCGGGGTTTCCGGCAGGGGTCGGCCACGCAACAGGTCGGCATCGTAGGACAGGCGCCCAAGCCGACGCTGGCCTGCCATCACTTCCAGTGTTTCGATCAGTATCTCGCAGCGCCCGAAGGCCAGCTTGGCCATGGCCGCCGGGTAATCCAGCGCACCGTTGTCCATCTGTCCTGGCTGCAGGCGGGTAAAGCCATAGTTGTAGCCATACAGGCCACACACCTTGTACCGGTTCAGCTCATCCAGCTCGCGTATCTGCAAACCCTGCGGATAGCGCCTGTGCAGATAGAAGTAGCCCGGCTGAAACCGCAGATAGGCATCGCTGAAGCGATAAAGCCGCGCCCGTTCCGGGCTGTGCAGCATGCCCATGGCCAACTGGAAGCGCTGGCCCTGCTCCACCTCGCGCTGGCAACGCAACCAGGGCAACAGCGCAAACTCGACCCGGTAACCACTGCCCCGCAGGGCGGCGCGCAATACATCGGGTGAATACCCGGCCACCTCGGCAGTCTTGCTGCCGTTGACGCGCTTGAAATAGCTGGAGGGTATCCACTCCCCCTCGCCACCGCAGGCACGCACCACGACCTCGGCCCGCAGCGGCAGGGAACACACCAGGATCAGCAGCAGTAAACGCAACATGGCGACGCTCATCATGCCGGGCTTCCAGCATAGACCGAGGACGTCGCCATGTGTTCAGCAGACTGATCAGGCAGCAGGCGTACGCTTTTGCAGGCGATTGACCAGGCCATCAAGATTGGCCAGCGAGAACAGGTGGGCGTAGATCAGCGACATGGTGCCATTCTTCAGCCACTCATCAGCCTTGGCGGCCGAGATATTGCGCAGCTTGGTTTCGTCCACCACCCACATGCCGTCCATGCTGACCGGGCCGCCTGGCAGCTCGGCGCTGGCCGACACCTGATGCAGCAGGCCTTCCTTGCCCAGCTCGTTGGCCAGGTCGCCGGAGCGCTTGCCATCGTCGCGCGACTGGAACATCAGTTGTGCAAACTGCTTCATGGCATCGGTGGGCTTGCCGTCGACAAAGATGGCAGCATCTTCTTCGCGCTGCATGGTGCGCGCCACGCTCTCTTCAATGCACAGCACGGCATCGTCGTTCTCGACTTCGACGGTGACAAAGGGGAAGCGACGCACGAAGAAGGGGATATAGGGCGCATCCCAGTTGCCTTCGGCATCGACAAACAGGTTCTCCTGGGCACGCAGGCCCAGCATCACGGTAGGGGAGTAGGTCTTTTCACCGGTTTCAGCAAACACGATGGCGTAGTCGCGCATCAGCGAGGAGAACTCGGCGCCGACCACGGGCACGGCATGCACCTTGGCGGCAAAATTGAAGTTCTGCGCCAGACTCAGTTTCAGGTCAGCATGCTTGCTAGCATCCAGCGGGACGACGTTGTTGTAGAACATGGGTATTACCTCGAAGGTGACCCTGGGCGCATGCCCAGGCCATTGAATTATTCCGGTGGTGTACCGCTGGCAGGTGACTTCGCCAACAGCAGGACGGCAGCGATGATAACCGCACCGCCCAAGCACTGCGAGACCGACAGTCGTTCGCCCAGCAAGCCGGCAGCCAATACTACGGTCACTACCGGCTCGAAAGTAGACAACATGGCGGCTTCAGAGGCACCCACGCGTGCCAGCCCAGCAAAGAAGGCCAGTGCGGCTATCACGCTACACATGACCCCGATCGCAGCGATGGCCGTCCAGCCCAAAGGGCTGTGCGGCATGACGGGCGCTTGCCACAGTGACACCAGCAGGAAAGTCAGGGCGCCCCCCAGCATGACCACGGTCGCGCTGGGCAATGCCCCCGCCTGGGGCGTCAGCTTGGTGCCCACAGCGATATAGACCGAGTAGATCAGCGCCGCCCCCAGGCCAAAGGCGATACCCACCGGCGAGCCGGACAAGGCATCGCCCACCGTGAGCGCCAGGCCTACCGAAGCCAGCAGCAGGGCCGCCACCTTGCGGCGGGTCAAAGGCTCATGCAGCCAGACCGCAGCGATCAGGGTGACGATAACCGGAAAGGTGTAGAGCAACAGGGCCGTCAGTGAAGCACTGGCATACTTGAGCGCGGTGAAATAGCTGAAGGCCTGGCCGGCATAGCCCACCGCCCCCATGGCCAGCAAGCCCAGCGCCAGCTTGCCGCGCGGCCAGCGCTCGCGGCGCAGCAGCATCAAAACGGCCAGCAAGACGCCGGCAATGACAAAGCGCAGCAACAACACCGCCTGGGTATCCGCACCTTCGGCATACGCCAGGCGACCGAACAAGGGCATCACCCCGAAGCACAATGCAGACAGCAGTATCAACAGGGCGCCCATGAGACGGCGGTTGTTGGGCAGGGACACGGACTACCTCACTATCCTTGTTGCGGCATGACGCCAACTGGGCTGCGGCCATGCAACGGCGCCAGCAGCCAACCCAGCAGAGCACTGATCAGCAAGGCGCCGCCAGCCAGCAAGGTGGCCGTGCCGGCACCCAGGTACTGTGCGGCCACACCGAGCAACAGCAAGCCTAACGGGCCGGCGCCAAAGCTGATGGCGGCCATGCCGGTAAAAACCTGCCCGGCCAGCGCCTTGGGGGTTTCTTCCTGCAGCAGGGTCTGCTGCAAGGGGTTGCCGGCGCCCAGCAGCAAGCCAGCCAGCGCCGAAGCGGCCAGCAAACCCGCTGGTGCCTGGGCCAGGCCGCACAGCACGATGGCCAGCGCCGTGCATAGCTGCCCGCCATAGAAGATGGCACTGCGGCTGAAATAGCGGCTCAGGCGCGCAAAGGCCAACGCCCCCAGCGTGGCACAGATGCCAAAGGCCGACAGGCACAGCCCCAGCAAAGTGGTGTTGTGGTGTACCTGTACGGCCAGCAGGGGCAGCAACAGGCCCAGAAAAGGCGAGAGCACGAAATTGCCCATCATGCTCAGCAAGGCCAGGGGGCGCAGCCTGGGGTGGCGCAGGATAAACCGCACACCGGCAAGCGCCGACTCATCGGGCTCACGCCGTGCCCGCACCGGTTTGCGTGGCACCAGCAAGGCCACCAGCAAGGCACACAGCAAAAAGCTGGCCGCATTGACATACAGTGCGCCGGCCGCCCCCAGCAAGCCTACCAGCCCGACAGCCAGCATGGGACCGGCGAAATCCGCGCCATTCTCAAGCCCGCCCCGCAAGGCATTGACCCGCTCCAGCGGCTGCCGCGCCAACCGCGCCAGGCTGGGCACCAGGGTCTGGCGTGCAGCCGAGCCGCTGGGATCGAACAAGGCGCCCATGAATACCAGCAGCAGTATCCAGGCCAAAGGCAGCTGGCCGTACCAGGCAAACGCCAGCGGCAGGGCCAGCACCGATATGCCACTCAGCAGATCGGCCAGCAGGCTGATGCGCCAAGGTCCGAAGCGGTCTATGGCACGGCCGCCTACCAGGGCAGCCAGCAGGATGGGCAGCACTGCCACCGCACCCGCCAGGCCCGTCATCAAGGCGGAACCGGTTTGCTGGAGTACCAGCAGGGGAATGGCAACAGCAGCCACCTGATTGCCCAGCAGCGAAAGCGTCTCTGCGCTGACTAGTCCAGCCAGGGGCAAACGGATTTTATTGAACGACATCAACACTCACTATGTATAACAAGCACCCAGGCAAGCTGTGGGTGCGGGAGAAACCAGGGCCCGTGCCACATCGAGCGCTTGTTGCGGCATGAGACGCACCACATGCTCAGCCCCCGGTTTTCCTGGCGGTCAGCGCAGCACCGAACACCCTATACTGCTTGCGTGCTTATGCCAGGGCCTCACATCACATCAAACACCGACCCCATCTTGGGCATGAACAGTTTCTGGAACTGCCGCGCCGCCTGCTCGTCGGTCAGGCTGGCCACGTGATCACACACCACCCGGATGGCCGCCTCGGCATCCAGCGCTTCGGCATGCTGGCGGCGGGCCGTCTCGGGCAGGAAGCGCATGGGGTCGCTGGCGTAGACAGAAAACAGGTCGCCGACGATGCGCTGGCCCTTGAACTCCAGCATCTGGGTGCCAGGCAAACCAATGACGCGGCTGACCACCATGCCATGCAGGCTGCGCAGCAGACAGCGCTCGGCCGGCGGCAGGCTGGCCTGCCAGCGCAGCATGGGATGCTGGAAAGCCTCATCCTCCACCAGCACGATGGACAGTATCAGGCGATGGACGATCTCACCTATGGCCTCCTTGCGTTGGTAAGGCTCGCCAAAGAACAGCTTGCCCAGCCTGTCCTGGTCAAACCATGCCGGCAGATTGTCGGCCCTGGCCATGCTGGCCGCCCAGTCCTGCGGCCGCACCAGATCCAGCGAGGTGGCATCCTCCAGATCATGCACGCCATAGGAGATATCATCCGCCAGCTCCATCAAGGCGGTATCGAAACCCTTGTGGCAGGGCTTGGCATGCTCCCCCTCGGCGCCAGCAACGATGGACTGCAGCCGCTCGCGATCATCACCGGCAAAGGGCGACAGCAACCAAGCCACGATGTCGGCCTCGCTGTCGAGGTAGCACTTGGGCGGTTTCAGCAAGCCGGCCCGCAGCTCAGTCAGGGCCACGCCAGGGTTCAAGGGCTGCTGATTCACCACCTTGCTGTAGGGCGCCGGGTACTTGAGCACCCCCAGCAGGCTACGGCGGGTCAGGTTCATGCCGTGCTGCTGGCTGTAGCTTTCCAGCCGCCCGAGTATGCGCAAGGTCTGGCCATTGCCCTCGAAACCGCCATGCTCGCGCATATGGAAATTCAGCGCCATCTCGCCACCGTGGCCAAACGGCGGGTGGCCGATATCATGCGCCAGGCAGATACACTGAATCTGCTGGTCGCTGGGCAGGAGCGCAGCCACATCGGCCCGTTGCGCCTCACCCAGGCCCAAAGCCGGGCCATGCCCAGCCAGCCGGCGGCGCAAGGCCTGGACTATGCCGCTGCCTATGCGTGCCACTTCCAGCGAATGGGTCAGCCGGGTGCGGGGAAAATCGCTCTCCGCCACACCCAGCGTCTGGGTCTTGCCCTGCAGGCGGCGAAATGCGGCGGAATGGACGATACGGGCGTAGTCACGCTCGTCCTCGGTACGGGTTTCATAACTACGCTGGCTGACACCGCCCATGCGGTCGGCCAGTTGTTGCATGGATATCGTCATGACATTTACTCCAGAGCCTGTTCTGCGCACCGTGGCCCATGCCAGATGCGCATCCGGTCTTGTTAGGGAAGCGCTGAAACAGCTTGCTTGCGTCCGCGCGGCGCCCATGTGGCGGCGCTTCCGATAGGTGATTGCATCGTATTTGCGGCTACCGCTGTCCCGACAATGCGTCGGTCCAAGCCTAGCTTGCCATAAAAAAAGCGCGCCACTAAGGGCGCGCTTCTCACTACGGGGTCAAACTCAGGCCAGCTTTTGCAGCTGCGCCCGCATTTTCTCCACTGTTTCGCTGAAGTCGGCCAAGCGCTTGCGCTCCTGGTCCACCACGGCCGCCGGTGCCTTGTCGGCAAAGGCCGGGTTGGCCAGCTTGGCATTGGCCTTGGCAATTTCGCCATCCAGCCGCGCCACTTCCTTGCTCAAACGCGCCCTCTCGGCCTCACGGTCTATCTCGACCTTGAGCATCAGGCGGGTACCACCAACCACCTGTACCGGTGCGTCGTCAGCCGGCAACTGCGCCACCACCTGCACCTCGCTGAGCCGACACAGCAAGGTCAGGTAAGGCCCGAATTCGGCCAGCTCGGCTGCCGTTCCTTCCAGGAACAAGGGCACCCGTTGCGACGGCGACAGGCTCATCTCGCTGCGCAGTGTCCGGGCTGCCATGGTCAAGGCCTGGAACTGGGCCATACGGCTGTTGGCCTGCTCGTCTATCTTCTCGACCTGCGCCAGCGGCCAGGCCGCCAGCATCAGCGACTCGGTCTTCTTCGCATTGGCAAACGGTGCCACGGTCTGCCACAGCTCTTCGGTAATAAAGGGGATGATGGGGTGAGCCAAGCGCAAGGCCACTTCCAATACCCGGACCAAGGTGCGGCGTGTGGCGCGCTGCTGCGCTTCATCGCCTTGCTGTATCTGCACCTTGGCCAGTTCCAGATACCAGTCACAGTAGGCATTCCAGACAAACTCGTAGATAGCCTGCGCGGCCAGGTCGAAGCGATAGGTATCCAGCGCCTCCTTCACCGCCATTTCGGTCTTCTGCAGCTCGCCTATGATCCACTTGTCGATGAAGCTATAGCTCAGCGGCAGGCTTTCGTCCTGGCCGGTGTCCTGGCCTTCCACGTTCATCAGCACGAAGCGGGTGGCGTTCCACAGCTTGTTGCAGAAGTTGCGGTAGCCTTCGGCACGCTTGAAATCGAAGTTCACATTGCGGCCCAGGGTGGCATAGCTGGCCATGGTGAAACGCAATGCGTCGGTGCCATAGGCCGGTATGCCCTCAGGGAACAGCTTCTCGGTGGCCTTGGCAATCTGCGGCGCCTTCTCGGGCCGGCGCAGACCCGTGGTGCGCTTGCCCACCAGCTCAGGCAGGGCAATGCCGTCTATCAGGTCTACCGGGTCGATGACGTTGCCTTCCGACTTCGACATCTTCTTTCCTTCATGGTCACGCACGATGCCGTGGATGTAGACATCCTTGAACGGTACGCGGCCCATGAAATGGGTACTCATCATGATCATCCGGGCAACCCAGAAGAAGATGATTTCATAACCGGTCACCAGCACGCCGGACGGTACGAAGGCATTCAGCGCCGGGTTGGCGGCATCCTGCTCGGCGTCTCCGGTCCAACCCAGGGTGCTGAACGGCACCAGGGCCGAACTGAACCAGGTGTCGAGCACATCATCGTCGCGGCGCAGCACCTTGCCACCAGCCTGACGGACAGCATCGGCCTCGTTGCGGGCCACATAGACATTGCCTTGCTCGTCATACCAGGCAGGGATCTGATGCCCCCACCACAGCTGGCGGCTGATGCACCAGTCCTGGATATTCTTCATCCACTGGTTGTAGGTATTGACCCAGTTCTCGGGGATAAACCGCACCTGGCCGCTTTCTACCGCCTCGATGGACTTCTCGGCGATGCTCTTGCCAGTCGGATCACCCTCGCCCACCCGTGTCATGGCCATGAACCACTGGTCGGTCAGCATGGGTTCCAGCACCGAACCGGTACGGTCGCCACGGGGCACCATCAGCTTGTGCGGCTTCACCGACTCCAGCAGGCCCTGGGCTTCCAGGTCGGCCACGATGGCCTTGCGGGCCACATAGCGCTCCTTGCCGGCATAGCCGGCAGGCAGCGGGATGCTGCCCTGCACGCTGCCATCAAAGCCGAACAGCTGCGCCTCGTCCAGGATATGGGCGGTCAGCGACATCACATTGATCAAGGGGAAACCGTGACGCTTGCCGACCTGATAGTCATTGGGGTCGTGTGCCGGGGTCACCTTCACCACGCCGGTACCGAACTCCTTGTCCACGTATTCGTCGGCAATCACCGGGATTTCGCGATCGCACAGGGGCAGGCGCACCCGCTTGCCCACCAGGGCGGTATAACGCTCATCCTCCGGGTGCACCATCAGGGCTACGTCACCCAGCATGGTTTCAGGCCGGGTGGTCGCCACGGTCAGGTGGCCGCTGCCGTCCACCAGGGGGTAGCGGATATGCCACAGATGGCCGTCTTCTTCGGTGTTCTCGACTTCCAGATCGGACACCGAGGTGCCCAGCACCGGGTCCCAGTTCACCAGGCGCTTGCCGCGATAGATCAGGCCCTGCTCGAACAAGCGGACAAACACCTCGGTCACGGTTTCGGAACGCGCACCGTCCATGGTGAAGTATTCACGTGACCAATCCACCGAGCAGCCCATGCGGCGCATCTGGCTGGTAATGGTGCCGCCGGATTTTTCCTTCCATTCCCATATCTTGCCGACAAAAGCTTCGCGGCCCAGATCGTGGCGGCTGACCTTCTGTTCGGCCAACTGGCGTTCCACCACAATCTGGGTGGCAATACCGGCGTGGTCGGTACCCGGCAGCCACAGGGTGTTGTGGCCCTGCATGCGGTAGTAGCGGGTCAGGCCATCCATGATGGTCTGGTTGAAGGCATGGCCCATGTGCAGCGTGCCGGTAATATTGGGCGGCGGCAGCTGGATGCTGAAGGATGGGACCGAGGTGTCCATGCTCGGCTTGAAATAGCCGGCCTGTTCCCAGGTTTGGTACCAGCGGCGCTCAATGTCACCGGGTTCGAAGCTCTTGGCGAGTTCCATGATGCGAATCTGTCTGCGTTGCGGAAGGGGCAGATTATACGGGCAAATCTGCAATCGCCAGCGTCGGGCAGCAGCCTGATGCACACCCGGCATGACGGTTATTGGGCCGGGCAGGTAACATCACCCCATGTCCTACCTCCCCCTTCCCTCGCGGCGCGCCCCCAAGGCACTCGTCCTGGGCGCCCTGGCGCTGGCATTGCTGGCCCTGCTGGCTGCTGGCAGTGGTGCCATCGACATCCCGGTGAGTGAGATTCCCGCCCTGTTGTGGGGCCGCGCCAGCGACGATCTGCGGCAGACCTGGCAGAGCGTACTGCTGGATGTCCGGCTACCACGCATTGCCCTGGCGCTGGCGGTAGGCGCCTCCCTCGCCATGGCAGGCTGCGTGCTGCAAGCGGTGTTCCGCAACCCCCTGGCTGAGCCTGGCCTGATAGGCGCCTCCAGCGGCGCCGCGCTGGCCGCTACCCTGGCGCGTGTCATGCTGCCGGGCATGGCCGTGGCCCCCGCCGCCTTTGCCGGTAGCCTGCTGGCCACCTGGCTGGCCTGGGCTATCGGCCGGGGGCAGGATGCCGGCCGCCTGCTGCTGGCCGGGGTCGCCATCAATGCCCTGGCCGGCGGCGGCCTGTCGCTGCTGACCTATCTGGCCGATGAGACGGCGCTGCGTGGCAGCACCCTGTGGGCACTGGGCAGCCTGGCCGGCGCAGGCTGGACACAGCTGGCCTGGCTGCTGCCGGTGCTGGGCATCTGCCTGGCGCTGATGTGGCGCGAATACCGCGCGCTGGATGCCTTGCTGCTGGGCGAGCGTGAAGCCTGGCACCTGGGCTATGAGCTGACCGGCCTGCGCCGCCGCCTGGTGACACTGAGCGCCTTGACCGTCGCACTGACGGTCTCGGTCTGCGGCGCCCTGGGTTTTGTCGGCCTTATCGCCCCCCATCTGGCACGGCTGCTGCTGGGCCCCGGTCACCGCCACCTGCTGCCCGGCGCAGCGCTGCTGGGTGCCGCCTGCCTGCTGGTCGCCGACTGGCTGGCCCGTACCGTGGTAGTACCGTCCGAACTGCCCATAGGCGCGGTACTCAGCGTGGTGGGTGCCCCCTTCTTTCTGTTCCTGCTGGTCAGGGCACGTAAGCAGGTCGCCTGAACCTCCCCGTAGTCCCCGCGTGAGGTGTGCCTGCCAGCACACTCTCCATAGTTGCCCCACATTTAGCGCGCAGAGTCTGGGACGACATCATGGAGGACGCTGCTATGCCGCTCACACCCCTGCCCCGCCTGCTGGCTTGCCTGATCAGCGCCGGGTTGACCGTCCAAGCCCACAATATTGATACCAACCAGGTCTCCGACACCTATCTGAGCGCCATCATCGTGCCGGACGAGGCCGAGATAGGCAGCACCACTCAGGTCTGGCTGGGCGCGCTTTATGGCGGACAGTGGTTTCTGCGTAACGCCATCGGCGGCTGGCAGGCTTTCGAAGGCAGCTACCCGGTAGCCATACCCGGCCTCACACTCGGCCCGGTCAATGCCATCAATATCAGTCAAGGCCTGGACCTCTCTAGCCTGCCTGGCCTGGAGGTGTATCTGGGCTATGGCAACAGCGTGGCGGCCTTCAACAATACCCCCGGCCACCTGCGCAAGGTACACACGGTCACGCCGGCCGGCTCGGCCGGGCTATCTGCCGCAGTCGATGTCACCCGCCTGCCCATGGGCGATGGCAAGATCAGCAGCAAGCCCACCCGAGGCAGCATCTGGGCCTGCACCACCACCGGTGGCGTGGGCGGTGCCAGCCAGACTGGCCCGTGGATACGCGGTGATGGCACTTATGACCTGACCGCCAAGCTGTCCGTTATCGGCTCTGTCCCCTGGAGCGGCAATTTCAGCGCCGTCGTCAGCGGCAGCAGCCGTATCATCAGTGGCAATGGGCTGCCCGGCCACACCACGGGCAGCTATCCCATTGCCAACAGTGATCCGGCCTACCAGTACGACCGCAACCCCAATAGCATCAAGGGCCAGACCGTCAGCCTGACTCTGCCAGCCCTACCTCAATTGGCAGCAAGCAGCAGTTGCCTGCCCGGTGGCGCCATCGGCATCCTGACCAGCGGCGTGGTGATCTTCAATGGACTCGACGCCGAGAACCGCGATGCGGTGGCGCACGAGGTACAGGATCGTTGCCAAGGCCATCCCGAACGCAATGGCAGCTACCACTATCACAATATCAGCACCTGCATTGCCGAGAAGGCAGAGCCTGCCGAGCACTCGCCGCTGGTCGGCTATGCCTATGACGGCTTTGGTATCTATGGCCGCTATGGCGAGGGTGGCAAACTGCTCAGCAATGCCGACCTGGACGAGTGCCACGGTCACACCCACACCCTGGACTGGGACGGCCAGCAGCGCAGCCTCTACCACTACCACGCCACCTGGGAGTACCCCTATACACTGGGCTGCTTCCGCGGCAATCGGGTAAGGTAGTCGCCTGTACCCCGGCCCTACCCCAGGTCGGTTACGGGCGAATGCAGGAGGTTGGGGGCTATCAAGGGTGAACCGCTGTCTGAGTTACCGCCAAGGGCCCACACCCTGGCCCCCGTGTGCCTGCGCAGCAGGTATTCACCCTGTATTTTTTGAACAATGCATACAGGCTCTCAAGCAAAACTCACACAGGCTATGGGCGGCAGTTCAGCCGACAGCCGCAGCCAGTTCTCGCCCGCATCCTCGCTCAGCCATAGCGAACCGGTGGTGGATGCCATGGCCAGCCGCAGGCCCTGATCATCTACCGCCAAACCATGGCGATAGACCAGATGGAAAGCCGGCGCGGCCGGCAAGCCCAGATTGAGCTTGTCGTAGTGCCGCCCACCATCGCGGGTACGCAGCACATAGAAGTCGCCTTCCAGTGGTATCCGTCTATCGTCGGCTGCCGCCGGCACAAACCAGGCAGTCAGGGGGTCAAGCGGGTGGGCCGCCACAGCAAAGCCGAAATTCGACAGCGGCTCGGCAGGCCATATCTCCACCCACTTGCCCAGATCGTCCTGGGTGACAAACTGGCCGTTGTGATGCTGGCACCAGATGGCTTGCGGCACCGCCTGGCACTGGGCCAGCCTGTGGGTGTCCTGTATATCGGGGTCTTCCTTGGACTCGGGCGGCATATAGGCTGCCCATAAGCCGGTGCTGGCGTTTTCCCAGCTCCTGCCCGCATCGCGGCTACGCAAGACGCCACCGCAGGAGATGCCCACCACCAGCCATGCCGGGTCTCGTGGGTCGACCAGGATGGAATGGATGCCGGGGTGATCATAGCCACCACCAAACCATTTGGCCCGCTCAGGCCGCTGCCACAGGCTTTCCACCAAGCTCCAGCTACGCCCGGCATCGCTAGAACGGAACAGACCCGCCGGTATGCCGCCTGCCCATAGCGTACCGTCCTGGCCCGCCACCAGCGTCCAGATCAACTCCAGCGTTGGCGCCCCCTCCATCCCCGCAGCAAAGGCTGGCATTTCCAGCTCGGTCCAGTTGGCGCCACCATCATCGCTGGCATGCAGCTTGGGGCCAAAGTGACCATCCTGCAGCGCCGCATACCAGCGCCCGCCTGTGGCCAGCACCGCCGACACCGCCGTACCGAGAAAATGCTGGCTCAGCAACTGCCAGCCGTCCGTCCCCTTGCGGTAAACCAGCAGGCCTTTGCGGCTGCCTATCAAGAGCGTGTCCTGCATCTCATCCTCCCGAGAGGGCTTGCATTACATAGATTTCAGCGTCATCCGCCACGGGGCTGTCCAGCGCATCGCGACGCAGCTCGCCATCAATAAACAGGGCCACATGCTTGCGCAAGCTACCTTGCTCATCCAGCACATAGCCACGTAGCTGCGGATACTCCCTGAATATCAATTCCAGCGCGGCACGCGGCGTGTCTGCCGCCACTATCGAGGCAGCGGGCGGTGCGTGGCGGCGCAGATGCGGGGTAAAGGCTAGCTTGGGCATGCCCACTTTATAGACTAAGAGCCTGCTTAGGACTTAAGGAGAGCATCGTCACGATGCGACCACCGCAGGCACCCGGGCAACCCGGGTGCTGACCATGGCAGCAACTCAAACAGCGGCTCTCCCTTGATCGATTCCCACCCCTACCCCCGCCCGCCGGCGGGGAACCTCGCTGCGCTCGACTGCGCCTATTTTGGACGTACAGAGCGCGTATGCCCTACTCGCCCGCCCAGACGGCAGCGCTTGGCGCTATCATGGTGACCAGCGATCCCGTCTTGGACAAACACGCGACAAAGCCATGCCCTATCTGACCGAACCCGAATTCCGCCATGATCAGCCCCGCCGCCTCGGCATACTGCTGATCAACCTGGGTACGCCGGCTGCCCCAACTGCGGCGGCGGTGCGGCCCTACCTCAAGCAGTTCCTGTCCGACCCACGGGTGGTGGAAATACCCCGGTTGGCCTGGTGGTTCATCCTCAACGGCATCATTCTCAATACCCGGCCCAAGCAATCGGCCGCCAAATACGCCAGCATCTGGACACGTGACGGCTCCCCCCTGGCGATCTACACCCGCCAACAGGCCAAGCTGCTGCAAGGTTATATGGGGGATGCGGGGCAACAGGTGATGGTGGAGTGGGCCATGCGCTATGGCCAGCCCAGCGTGGCCGACAAGCTGAGGGCGCTGAAGGCCGCAGGCTGTGATCGGGTATTGGCGGTTCCGCTCTACCCCCAATACGCCGCCTCCAGCAGCGGTAGCGCCATGGACGCACTGGCCGACGCCATCAAGACCTTGCGCAACCCGCCTGAGTTGCGCATCGTCAAGCAGTTCCACGATAGCCCGGCCTATATCGACACGCTGGCGCGACGGGTACAAAGCCACTGGGCCCAGCAGGGTCGTGGCGATCACCTGGTGATGAGCTTCCACGGCATTCCGCGCTTCAGCCTGGACAAAGGCGACCCCTACCATTGCCAATGCCACAAGACAGCCCGCTTGCTGGCCGAGCAGCTGGATTTGAACAAGGACCAGTACACCGTCGCCTTCCAGTCGCGCTTCGGCCGCACCGAATGGCTCAAGCCCTATACCAGCGAGGTATTGCAGCAACTCGGCACGCGCAAGACCGGCAAGCTCGATGTCATCTGCCCCGGCTTTGTGGCCGACTGCCTGGAAACCCTGGAAGAGATCGCCATGGAGGGCAAGGAGACTTTCCTGACTGCAGGTGGTGGCCAGTACCGCTATATCCCGGCGCTCAATGCCGAACCGGACTGGATCATTGCCCTGGCCCGGATACTGGCGCCCCACCTGGGTGGTTGGCTGGAGCACCAGGAAGACAAGCAGGCCACCACCGCCCGCCTGAGCCAGGCACGGGCACTGGGCGCTAAGCACTGATGTTGGGCCGACCCGATCAGCCTTCGGGCAGGCCTTCAGACAGCATACCCAGCACAACGGCCGCATCGCGGCCGTTGTGCTGATACTGACCGGCTTAGCCCATCAAGCCTGGCACTTGGCCTGGGCCTGCTGCGGTGTCAGGTTGCGGATGGAGGTATAGAACAACTCGCAGGTCTGCACCTTGTCGGTCACCTGCCACTTCTGGGTACAGGTATTGAGCGTGGCCGTCGGGTCGCTGGTCGGCTGCCCGCCCATGGTGGCCTGCCAGCAAGCGGCGGTGATGTCCTGCCCCATCACTTTCAGCCCCATGGCATCCGCCTTGGCTTGGTCGCCGCCATAGTTGGCCGGGTCGGCCGCATACCAGATATAGCTGGGATGGTTGGAACCCAACACCGACACATTCTGGCCCGGCGCCGCCGTAATGCTGCCCAGGCCCAGCACGCTGAGGCTGACGCCATACTGCGACTTGATCCAGTCGCGCACCGGCCCGCCAAAGGCCACCATGGGCTTGCTCGGACCGCCAGCGCTGCCCGGCGCGGTCAGTTGCGCCACCATGCCGGACTGATAGTCGGTGAAATAGCCGTAGATATTCTCCAGCGTGCTGCCGGCACTGGCTGGCGCGGCAATCGGGGCGATATCGATGATGGTCTGATAGCCGGGCGTGGCATTCTTGGCCACGCCATTGGTTTCCAGCAGGCTGGCCCAGCGGTCGGTCGTGGCCGACTCCAGGTAGTCCTGCGCCTGGGTCAGTGAATAATCCGGCGGAAAGTGCAACAGCTCCACGCTCTTGCGATTCTCAAGCGCCATGCCCAGGGGCAGGAAGAAATACCAGTTGTACGCCCATTTGCCATCGGCATTGGCTTTGCTGGCACCGCTATAGGCCAGGTCGCCGGTCTTCAGCAGTGCTTTCAGGGGTTTGTCGTAGCCTTGCGGCACGCCACGGAAGGTCGCGTGCACGCGGCCCTTGCTGATTGTGGCCTTGACCTTGGCATCGGCGTAGCCATCGCGCTGCAGGCTCTGCCCCAGGTAATGCTCCACCGTCTGCTGCAAGGTCCAGTTGCGATAGCAGATTACATTGCAGTTGTTGGGGTAGGCAAACAAGCGGATGACCCGCTCCTTGCTACCCAGGTCTACCTTCACATCCTTGGCGTGGGCGGCCTGTACCAGCAGCATGCCGGCGACGACCATCATCCCTGTTTTCCAGCTCATACCGTCTCCTCTATGGGGGGGTTAGTTGCGGTGGGTAAAACGCTGTCCAGCGCCTGCATCAACGCCTGCAGTGCCGCTACGAAGGCCTGCAGTTCCTCGCTGTAGTCGTGCTCAGGCTCAGCGCTGGCCAGTTCCAGTGCCAATGCCAGCCGTGTCAGTTCGGATGCACCCATATAGTCGGCAACCGACTTCAGTGTGTGGGCAATGCGGTGGACTTCCTCATGCTCGCCGGCCTGCGCCGCCTGCACGATGCCCTGGGCCGTGCCCGCATGATTGCGCCGGAAATTGCCGAGGATGGAGAAATAGCGTTCGCGCCGGTTATTCAGCCGACGCAGGCCCACCGCCAGATCTATGCCGGGGAACACCGGCAAAGGCAGCACATTGTCCGCCTCGGCCTGGCCCACCGCTGCAGCCTGTGGCACACGCCCCATCCAGCGGGCCAGCATGGCACACAGGAGATCATGGTCCAGCGGCTTGGTCAGGTAATCGTTCATGCCCGCGGCGATGCAGCGTTCGCGGTCGCCCGACAGCGCATGCGCTGTCATGGCGATGATGGGCAGTTGGGCCAGCCTCGCCTCTTCACGCAAACGCCGGGCGGCACTGAGGCCATCCATGATGGGCATCTGCACATCCATCAGCACGGCATCAAATACCTGGGCCGTAGCCAGGTCCACCCCCTGCTGCCCATTCTCGGCCACCGTCACCCTAACCCCGGCATCGTGCAGATAGGCCTCGGCAATCTCGCGATTGATGGGGTTGTCTTCCACCAGCAGCACGTGGGCCCCCTGCAGCGCAGTGGCTTCCACCGGTGTCGCCAGGGGCGGGTTGCGCGGCTCGGCTGCCGCCAGCGGCTCGGCCACCTGCAAATCCAGGCTGAAACTGAAGCAACTGCCCTTTCCAGGCAGGCTGTCCACCCACAACTGCCCGCCCATGGCCTCCACCAGCTGCTTGCAGATGGCCAGGCCCAGTCCGGTACCACCGTACTGGCGGGTAATCGATTCATCGGCCTGGGTAAAGGCATCAAACAAACGGTTGATCTGCTCGGCATTGAGTCCGATGCCGGTGTCGCGCACATCGAACTGCAACCGCGCCGTCCCGCCTTCCAGCAGCACCAGATGGATACCGACCCTGACCTCACCCTGATCGGTGAACTTGACCGCATTGCTCACCAGGTTGGTCAGTATCTGCCCCAAGCGCAGGGGGTCACCCTGCAAAGCAGCCGGCACGTCTGGGCTGACCACAATATGCAGTCCCACCCCCTTGGCCTCGGCGCGGTGCAGCACCATGGAGCTGACACTGTCCAGCACCTCGTCCAGGCTGAAGCGTATGTGCTCCAGCTGTAGCTTGCCGGCCTCCACCTTGGAAAAGTCCAGTATGTCGTTGATGATGCCCAGCAAGGCATCGGACGAAGCCCGTATCTTTTCCAGGTAATCAACCTGGCGGGGGGTCAACTCAGTGCGCAGCGACAGGCGCGTCATCCCTACAATGGCATTCATGGGGGTGCGTATCTCGTGGCTCATCCTGGCCAGGAAATCCGATTTGGCCAGACTGGCTTGCTCGGCCTCCCGCAGTGCCAGCTCCAACGTGCTGGTCCAGTACACAAAAAAGCGATAGCCCAGGAAGGACATGGACAACAGCAGGATGGCCAGCACCCAGTAGACCGCCGAGGCCGCCTCATTGGCCAGCCTTGCCGCATGCCGCAAGGCCTCCACCTCGCTCATGCCGGGGTTGGGCAGGCTGGATTGCCGGGCCAGTACAAAGGACAGCAACAAAAAGCTCAACACCCCCGCCACCAATATGCCCGCCGCCATCAGCACCCGTTGCTGGTCATGGTCGCCATCGGCCACGGTGATGAAATGCCGGTCACGCCAGCGCACCACCGCCGGGCTGACCAGGGCCAGCACCGGGGCCACGGTCAGCAATAGCTGCACAAAGCCCCCCAGCCACCAGCCTTGCCAGTTGGTGAAGGCATCGTGCATGCCTATGGTGTTGGTATGGGTCCAGACAAAGGAGCCGCTGGCGCCCAGGATGCCGGACACAAAGGCCAGCAGCGCAAACAGCATGATGGAGTTGAGCGAGCGCAGGTCATAGGAGATGGGCACAGCCCGATAGACCACGGTAAATACCGCCAGCGCCAGGGGATCGGAAAACGCAAACAGCACCGACCAGCCCAAGGGCATGCCGGAATAGACCGCCAGTACCAAGGTAGAAACATAGGCCGGTATGGCGCCCCACCAAAAGCCAAACCACAGCACCCAGAAGGCACAGATGGTCAACGGCGGGTAGGCCGTGAGATAGACATCCACCCCACCGAAATGCAGGGGCAGACCGGACCACTGATAGACGATGGAGGCTATGCCCAACCCCACACAGGCCAGCAAAGAAAGACACCAGGCTGCCATCAAGCCCTGGGTCGGCGGCTTGCCCCATTGTGCACGGACCTCGTGCAGGGGCAGGTGGCGGTAGACGACACTGAATATTTCGTGGGCACGACTGGGCGTATACAAGCGGGGTTTCCTCATCCTGGCGCCGGTCACTCGCCCACGTCATCGCAGGTCAAGGCACATTCCGGTCATGGCTCTTTCTAGCAGAGACGCCGGCCAGGTGCGAGAAAATGCAACTAGTAACGCACGCGGTGCGTTATCGACGGCTATCTGCCGCCAGGTGCAAAGCCATGCCCCCCAGCACCGTCGCCATCAGCCAGCGCTGCAGGCGCACAAAGCCGGGCCGGTGCTGCAGCAAGGCCGCCACCCTGCCCGCCAGGCTGATCAATGTCAGGTGCACGCTCATGCTCACCCCTATCTGCACGCAACCCAGCAGCACACTCTGGTCCAGCACCGAAGCCCCTTGCGGGTCGATGAACTGCGGCAGCATGGAGACATAGAAGATGGCGATCTTGGGATTGAGCAGGTTGGTGAACAAACCCGTCAGGAACAGCCGGCGGTCACTCTCGGCCGGCAAGGTCCTGACTTCAAAGGGACTGTGCCCACCGGGTCGGACGGCTTGCCAGGCCAGGTAGGCCAGATAGGCCGCGCCGCCCCAACGCAACAAATCATAAGCCAGTGGCACCGCCAGCAGCAGGGCACTCAGGCCCACAGCGGCACTCAGCATATAGATCAGAAAGCCCAGCACCACACCAGCCAGGGAGACATAGCCGGCCCGCCGCCCCTGACAAAGCGAGCGCGACACCATATAGGCCATATTGGGGCCAGGTGTCAGCGCCATCATCAAGGCCAGCAAGGCGAAGGAAAACAAGGCTTCAGGGCTGGGCATGGCAGACTCCGCGCAAGAGGACGGCATAGCCTAGCCGGCCAGCCTAG
Source organism: Chitinimonas sp. JJ19 (assembly GCF_036961565.1). NCBI lineage: Bacteria > Pseudomonadati > Pseudomonadota > Betaproteobacteria > Neisseriales > Chitinibacteraceae > Chitinimonas > Chitinimonas sp. JJ19. The sequence goes on along the minus strand of NZ_JBAMDD010000010.1, from coordinate 51,813 downwards.
TTCACACCCGATACAGTACGCGCGCAGCAGCAACTGCCTGTCCGAGCAGGCCATGCACATAGGCGACTAAAAAACCTGGGGGTCGCAGCAAGGGCCAGCGCTGCAAGGAGGGGTATCCAACTCAGGACAAACTGTCACCGCCAGCGACCGCGGTCGTACTCCATGAGGCTCAGGCCGCCCAGGTAGAAGATGGCGATGGGAGGAATCAGCAGAAAACCCAGCAGTGCCGCCGCCAGCTGCAAGGTGGGCTGCGACAGCGCCAGCAGCAAACCCCAGTAGCACATATGGCCGCAGCACAAGGCCTCGTTGGCCCACACCACCACGGCGGGCGCCACGTTCATGTCGTCATCGTCGGGCACGATGGGCCAACGGGAATAAACCAACAACAGCACCACCGCCAAGCCCATCAACAGGCGGATAAAGTCGGCCAATCCCAAGCCCCCCGCCGCCACCCAGACCAACGCCAGCAGCAGGTTGCCCACGGCCAGGCCATGGTTGATGCAGCGCGCTGGATAGGACCAACGCTGAGGCGAGGGCTTGTCCATACCCACACTATAGGCAATGGATAAGCCGCCGCCAGCAGCACCTGTCAGCTGTTGCGCACGCGTAAGGTGCCAGGTGACCGTACTCCATGCCGGCCAGCTCACGCAGTCGCCTTGAGCGCAGCGAGGTTCCCCGCCGGCGGGCGGGGGTAAGGGTGGGATTCAATCAAGGGAGCGCCGCTGATTGAGCGTGCCAGGCCGGCTAAGCACCCGGGTTCCCCGGGTGCCTGCTTCGCAGGTAGCCGCACTTCACTGCCGGCTAACGCATGCAAGCCGCCTCGAGCGCAGCGAGGTTCCCCGCCGGCGGGCGGGGGGTAGGGGTGGGATTCAATCAAGGGAGCGCCGCTGACTGAGCCTGCTGTGAAGGCTAAGCACCCGGGTTCCCCGGGTGCCTGCTTCGCAGGTAGCCGCCCACCCACGGCGGGTCAGTGCAGACAGGCGCGCTAAGCTGCCAGATAAGCCGAGCGAGTCAAACCCAGGCGCAGGGCATCCAGATAGGCGGTACGCTCGGTTTCGGTCAGCCCTGGTGCACCCGCCACCTTGTCACGGTAGTGGGTCATCAGTTCAGCCGGCTCCAGATGCACATAGCGCAGCATGTCTTCTATGGTGTCGTGGGTTTCGATACCGTCATGCCGCACCGTGCCGTCGGCATCCATATAGACATTGACCGAGTCGGTATCGCCAAACAGGTTGTGCATATCCCCCAGTATCTCCTGGTAGGCACCCACCAGGAACACCCCCAGCAGATAGTCCTCACCCGGCTTGAGCACATGCACAGCCAGGTTGTTCTCTATGCTCTGGCCATCGACATACTGCTTGATCTTGCCGTCGGAATCGCAGGTCAGGTCCTGCAGCACAGCGCGCCGGGTGGGTGTTTCATCCAGCCTGTGCAAAGGCAGTATGGGCAGTACCTGGTCTATCGCCCAGGTATCGGGCAGCGACTGGAACACCGAGAAATTGCAGATGTACTTGTCGGCCAGCTTGTCGTTAAGCTCGTCGAACACCTGCCGGTGCGAGCGCTGGCCCGCCAGCAACTGGCCCTGCAGACGGCGGCAGATGGCAAAGTAGGCCTGCTCGGCCAGGGCTTTCTCGGCCAGGGTCAGCTTGCCCTCGGCAAACTTGGCCGATACTTCGCTCATATAGTGGGTGGCACGATAGTAGGTCTCGGTCGCCATCTCGAGCTCAGTCTGGCCCAGCAGCTCGAACAGCCAGCGTATGACTTCGGGCAGGGCAGCAATATCATCCACCTGCGGGTTCTCATCGTGGTGGCGCTCCACATCGGTCACCTGCATCACCAGCACCGCATGGTGCGCCGTCATGGCGCGGCCGCTCTCCGAGAAGATGTGCGGATGCGGCAGGTCGTTGTCGTCGCAGAACTCCTTGAGCATGGCGACCACCGTACCGGCGTAGTCGTCCATGTCGTAATTGATGGAGCTGGGATTGCGGCTATGGGTGCCGTCATAGTCCACCCCCAGGCCGCCACCCACGTCAACCACCTCAACCGGCAGGCCCAGGGCCCGCAGTTCGCCGTAATAACGTATGGCTTCCTTGAAACCGGCCTGGTAGTCGGCCAGGTTGGCAATCTGGCTGCCCATGTGGAAGTGCAGCAGCCGCAGGCTGTCCTTGAAGCCGGCGGCGCTGAAGCGCTCCACCACCGTCAGCAGTTGGGCGGCCGACAGGCCGAACTTGGCTTTTTCGCCACCAGTATCGGCCCACTTGCTGGAGGCCAGCGAGGACAGGCGCACGCGCAGGCCCACATTGGGCTGCACGCCCAGGCTGCGGGCCTCATCGATCACGAAGCCCACCTCGGACTCCTTCTCGATCACGATAAACACACGGTGGCCCAGCTTCTGGCCCATCAGGGCCAGGCGGATAAACTCCCTATCCTTGTAGCCATTGCAGACTATGGTGGCGCCACGCGGCGCCAGTGCCAACACAGCCATCAGCTCGGGCTTGGAGCCGGCTTCCAGGCCTATGGCCGCATCAGCGGTGGCGATGATGGACTTGACCACCGCCTCCTGCTGGTTGACCTTGATCGGATACATGGCGGTATAGCGGCCCTTGTAGGCCAGCTTGGCGATATTCTCGTCAAAGGCACCGCACAGGTCGCGCACCCGGTCCTGCAGAATATCGGGGAAGCGAACGATCAGCGGCAGGTCCAGGCCGGTCTTTTCCAGCTGCCCCACCAGGGTATGCAGATCCAGCGCATGACCACCGGTGCCATGGGGCCGAACCAGCACGTGGCCGGCTTCGTTGATGTCGAAATAACCGGCGCCCCAGTGACGGATGCCATAGACAGCGCGACTTTGCGCAACGGACCAGCTCATAGCGGTACTCCAGAGGGTGGCGGTGATGCCGCCTATTTGTTTCGTTGGGTAAATCGAATTGTAACCGCAGATGCTCAGTTACCCGACTTGCCATCCAGGCCGGCCAGCAGGTTGGCGAGCTTGGCGCGGCCTTCCTGCTTGCTGACCACCACATTCTTTTGCCCTGCCAGGCGGCCACTGATGCGGATATCGTCCTGCGGCAGCTCCAGCAGAAAGCGGCTGGGCTCGACGATACTCCACTCCCCCGCCCGCTTGCGCTTGCCGCAATAGGTAATGGTGAGGCTGCGCTGCGCCCGGGTAATGCCCACATACATCAGCCGCCGCTCCTCCTCCACCATGCCGCCATCAATAGATTGCTGGTGCGGCAGGATGCCTTCCTCGCACCCCACCAGAAACACATGGCCGTACTCCAGCCCCTTGGAGGCATGCAGGGTGGACAGCCGCACGGCGTCGACTTCTTCCTCGCTGCGCCCCTCCAAGAGGGTGATCAGGGCAATCTTCTGCGCCATGTCGATCAGGCTGTCGCCATTCTCCTCGGCCCGCTTGTCGAACCAGGCCACCAGCTCCAGCACATTCTTCCACTTGGTCTCCGCCGGCCGGGGTTCATCAGTCTCATACAGCCAGGTCTCGAACTCGATGGCCGTCAGTATCTCTTTCAGCAAGGCGCCGGCCGGCTCATCTTTGGCGCGGCCGGCGATACGGTTGATGAAACCGCAGAAAGTCTGCAAGGCCTCATACTGCGCCGCCTGCACCAGGCCCTCTAGGCTAGGCATGAACACCGCCTCGAACAGGCTGATCTTGCGCTCGGCCGCCAGGCCACCCAGCTTCTCCAGCGTCACATTGCCTATGCCGCGCTTGGGTGTGGTGATGGCGCGGATAAACGCGGGGTCGTCGTTCTGGTTGGCGATCAGCCGCAGGTAGGACAGCACATCCTTGATCTCGGCCTTGTCGAAGAAGCTCTGTCCACCGGCAATCTGGTAGGGGATCTTGTGATTGCGCAACTGGCTTTCCAGTATCCGGGCCTGGTGGTTGCCGCGATATAGTATGGCGTAGTCACTGAACTGGGTACGGTTCTCGAACTTGTGGGCGAGCAGGCGCATGGCCACCATCTCGGCCTCGTGCTCCTCGTCCTTCATCTCCACCACGCTGATAGGGTCGCCTATGCCCAGCTCACTCCACAACTGCTTCTCGAACAGCTTGGGGTTGTTGGAGATCACCGCGTTGGCAGCCTTCAGTATGCGACTGGTGGAACGATAGTTCTGCTCCAGCTTGATCACCTCCAGCCGTGGAAAATCCTCTTTCAACAGGTTGAGGTTCTCCACATTGGCACCGCGCCAGGCATAAATACTCTGGTCATCGTCCCCCACCGCCGTGAACTTGCCATGAAAGCCGGTAAGCTGCTTGATCAAGCGATACTGGCAGACGTTGGTGTCCTGGTATTCATCTATCAGCAGGTAGCGCAGCTTCAGCTGCCACTTGGTCAATATCTCGGGCTCACGATCAAACAGCTCCACCGGCAGCCGTATCAGGTCGTCGAAGTCCACCGCCTGATAGGCAAACAGGGTGTCCTGGTAAGCGCGATAGACGCGGGCGATGCGCAGCTCGCCATCGCTCTGGGCCGAGGTCAGCGCCATGTCCGGGCTGACAAAGTCGTTCTTCAGGCGCGAGATGGTGCTGACTGCGCCGCGTATTTCATCCTTGTCTGTGGTCGCCAGGATATCGGACACGATCTTCATCGCATCAGCACTATCCAGTATGGAGAAGCGCGGCTTGTAGCCGAGCGCAGCATGTTCCATCCGCACCAGCTGCAAACCCAGCGAGTGAAAGGTCGATACAGTCAGCCCCTTGAGCCGGCTGGCATCCATCAAATGCCCCACCCGCTCCTGCATCTCGCGCGCCGCCTTGTTGGTAAAGGTGATGGCGGCGATATTGCGGGCATCGTAGCCGGCCTGCTCGATCATGTAGGCGATCTTCTGGGTAATCACCCGGGTCTTGCCCGAACCCGCACCGGCCAGCACCAGCAAAGGGCCGTCCAGATGCCGTACAGCGGCTTGTTGCGGGGAGTTGAGCTTGTGCAGCATGAGGGGGCAAGTCCTTGAAGGGGCGCGGATTTTAGCATGCTGGCAGCGCATCGCCAGACGAGATGGCATTTCTGCCCATGCTGCCTAAACTCATACGACAGCCATGTGACAAGCGGGGGCGTACAGCCACGTCAGTTTCCTCGCCAGGCAGGTAGATGACCACACCGCCTGATGGGCAACAACTATTCGTTGGCCCCCCCCCGATAAAGCGCCGGAACCAGGCATACCCAACCTAGAACAGGAGCAACATCGTGTACCCACGTCCCTACCGCTTGCTGACCGGCCTGCTGCTGGCCGCCCTGCTGCCTATTGGCATGGCCCAGGCCGCCGACAAACCTGCCAGCGTCAATATTTGTACCGAGAATGAAGAATCCTACCCCTGGCTGCTGAAGGACAGGCCCGGCCTCAATATGATCATGATCCGCCAGGTGGAAAAGCAGCTGGGCACCAAGATCGAGATCAAGACCCTGCCCTGGAAACGCTGCATGGAAGAGGTCAAGGCCGGCACCATGGATGGCTTGTTCAAGATCAGCTTCAAGGCCGACCGCATGGAGATAGGCCACTATCCCATGACAGGCGACAAACCCGACAGCAGCAAGCGCATGCTGGATGACAGCTATAGCCTCTACCGGCTCAAGGGCGGCAAGCTGGAGTGGGACGGCAAGGCCATCAAGAATGCCGACGGCGCCGCCATAGGCGCCCAGGCCGGTTTCTCCATCGTCGACCAGCTCAAGGGCTTGGGCGTGCGGGTGGACGATGGCACCCGCAGTGCCGACGACAACCTGCAAAAGCTGGTCAACGGCCGCGTAGCCGGAGTGGCGCTGCAGACCCTGGAAGGCGATATCAGCATTGCCGGCAAGCCTGAGCTGGCCGCCAAGCTGGAGAAAATCAGCCCACCCTTGGTGGTGAAGCCCTACTTTCTGATGCTGTCCAAGCCCTTTGTGGCCAAGTACCCCGCCTTTGCCACCCAGGTGTGGGATACCGTCGCCGCCGTGCGCGAATCCGCCGAGTACAAGAAGCAGGTCCAGCAATTCAAATAGCAGCCGGCTCGCCCGCCAGTGCGCAAATCAGACACTGGCGGGCCGCCCCGGCACCAGCCCTCAAGTGCTGCCTGCTCCCGCACCAGCAAGGCCATGGCACGGCCCTGCGGCACCGGAAGCGCCTGTGGCTACACCGTCCGTATGCCCTGCGCGGCACTGTCGGCACGGCCGCCACACCCCATCTGTCCCGCCTTAAGCACTGAATGCAAAAGCGAAATTGACACCGACATACAAAGTGGCTATAGTTCGGCCTCTTTTGCGTGACCGCCGCCTGTCGCGACGAGCTATCAGCCTCGCCACAAGCCAGTCGAAGAACATTTTTCAGTAAATCAGTCGGGAGTCCAAAATGGCTCGAGTATGCAAGATCACCGGCAAGCGTCCGATGGTCGGGAACAACGTTTCCCACGCCAACAACAAAACCAAGCGTCGTTTCCTGCCCAACCTGCAATATCGCAAGTTCTGGGTGGAAAGCGAAAACCGTTGGGTGCGCCTGCGTGTTTCCAACGCCGGCCTGCGCAATATCGACAAGCTGGGCATCGATGTGGTGCTGGCTGACCTTCGCGCCCGTGGCGAACTGTAATCCGGGAGAGATGAATCATGCGTGAAAAGATCAAGCTGGAATCGACCGCAGGTACCGGTCACTTTTACACCACCACCAAGAACAAGCGCACCATGCCGGAAAAGATGGAGATCAAGAAGTTTGATCCCGTCGCCCGCAAGCATGTTGCCTACAAAGAAACCAAGCTCAAGTAAGCACGGTTTCCGCTCAAGTCAGCCGACACTTGAGCGCTGGTGATGCATACTCGCAAGCCCCCGCCTCGTGCGGGGGTTTTGTTTTTCCCCGCAAGCCGCCATCATGGCAGCTATGACCCAACACGCCATCATCCTGTTCGCCCACGGTGCCCGCGACCCCTTGTGGGCAGCACCCTTCGAGAAACTGGCCGCCCTGGTAGCGGCACGCCGCCCGCATCAGTTGGTGCGGCTGGCGTTTCTGGAACTGATGACACCCAATCTGGCCGATTGCGTCACCAGCCTGGCGGCCGAGAATGTCGGCAGCATCACCATCGTACCAGCCTTCATGGCCCGTGGCGCACACCTGCGGCGGGATCTACCCCTGCTGGTGGCGGCACTGCGCGAGCAGCACCCCCACCTGCAGATCAGCATCACCGAGGCGCTGGGCGAGACCGATGCGGTCCTGGGCGCCATGGCCGACTGGATAGCAGCCAGCCAGGACGCCTGAAGCACCGCCGCTGGCGCTACTGAAAGGTAATGTCCGCCGTAGGCAGGGCCACGATCTCCGGCCCGAAACTGGTGATATCAGGCAGCGTGGCATTGTGGTGAGTTCTTATCTGCAAGGCCGTAGCGTGGGCCTTGTCGTGGGTGGTGTGGGCATCAGCCGCCAGCACCACCGGGTAGCCCAGCGCCGCTGCACGGCGGGTGGTGGTATCCACGCAAAACTCGGTGGCATAGCCACAGATCACCAAGCGCGACACCCCATGCTGTACCAGCAACTCGGCCAACGGCGTGCGCAAGAAAGCATCGGGCGTGGTCTTGCGCACCACGATATCGCCAGCCGTCGCCAACAGATCCTCCTGCAACTGCCAGCCTTCAGAGCCATGTGCCAAGGCGCTGCCCAGGCGTTCATGCTGCACCATCACCACCGGCATGCCCGCCTCGCGCGCACGGGCAGACAGCTGATTGATGCGATCCACCACGGCATCCGCCTCATAGGGGTGCGGCAGGGGATCGAACAAACCGCGCTGGACGTCGATGATCAATAAAGCGGATTTCATAGCTTATGTATTTCCATCAGGTTCATCAGGCGTATGTATCAACGGACATGCGATGCTGGCGACGATACCGGAGCACTGCCGCAGCCCCGGCTACAAACCACTCTCCGGCCAGACATCCCGCAGTATCTCCAGCAGCAAGCGCACCAGCACATCGTCTGCCATTTCGGCGGGGTAGATGAAAGACAGCGGTACCGTGACCTCGGCGTCGCCCCATATCCACAAGCGCCCATCCTGCTCTGCCGCCTCGGCCACATCGCGCCGCAGCATGCACAGGCCCAGCCCGGCCTCCACGCACACCAGCATGGCCTGCTCCTGGTCCACGTCGTAGACCTTCTTGGGGGCAATATTGTGTTCGCGCCAGATATCGGCATGCAGCTTGGACAGGCTGGAGAACTGGGTGGCGCCCACCCAGGGCTGGCGTCCTAGCGTGCGCCAGTCGCAACCCTGCAGGGTCTCACGCCAGGCAGCAGGCGCCGCCACCACATAGGGCAGCTCCTCCAGCGTCAGGGAATGCACGGTCTGGTAGGGGTTCTTGCCGATAAAGAAACCGGCATCCAGCTCCTTCTTGCGCACTTCATTGAGTATGGAGCCGGATATGCCCTGCAAGGTGCTCAGCTGCACCAGCGGATACCGCTGCTTCAACAAGGCCAGCATGGGGCCCAGCCGCAACAGCTCTGGGCTCAGTATGGTACCCAGCCGCAGCTTGCCGCTGAGCTGCCCTTTCAGGGCGCGGGCCTTGTTCAGCATCTCGCGGCTACCGGCCAGTATCCGCTCCGCCTCGGGCAGCAACAGCTTGCCGGCCTCGGTCAGCTGCACCCCGGCCGAACTGCGCTCGAACAGGCTGATGCCGGTTTCCTCCTCCAGCGCCTTGATCTGGGCGGTTACCGCCGGCTGGCTCAGATGCAGTATCTCCGCCGCCTGGGTCAGGTGGCCCTGCTGCGCCACCGTCACAAAGGTGCGCAGTTGATAGATTTCCATCACTCACTCCAGGTTTTCTTATCTGCCTATTGTGCAGCCTGCCGCAGGCCCACGCCATCAGCGAAATCTATCAGCGCCATCAGCATCATGGCTCACCCGCCCTCAAAACCCGCGCCAGCGCTAGGTTTATCGCACTGCAGCATCGCTCGGCAAATGGCGCGTATCTGAATTTGCGATTGGATAGGCATAGGCAAGCAGGCGTAGGTTTGCGCCACGACACCGGCCGGGCATGCCCGCAGCGTGATCACCATGGCCCGCAAGAGGCCGCAACCTTGATGGGCGCAAGCCCGCCAGAGAAGATGGAGACATTGCAATGACAGATATCGCCAACGCGGCGCCCGGCGTGCATGCCGAGCCCAGGCCCATGACCCGAGAAGAACGGAAAGTGATTTTCGCCTCTTCGCTGGGCACGGTTTTCGAGTGGTACGACTTCTACCTGTATGGCTCGCTGGCCGCCATCATCGCCAAGCATTTCTTTGCCGGCGTCAACGACACCACCGCCTTTATCTTTGCCCTGATGGCCTTTGCCGCCGGCTTTGCAGTACGGCCTTTCGGCGCCATCGTATTTGGCCGCCTGGGCGACATGATAGGCCGCAAGTACACCTTCCTGGTCACCATCCTGATCATGGGCCTATCCACCGCCATCGTCGGCATCCTGCCCAGCTACGGCACCATAGGTATAGCGGCGCCCATACTGCTGATCACCCTGCGGCTGCTGCAGGGGCTGGCACTGGGCGGCGAATATGGCGGCGCAGCCACCTATGTGGCCGAGCACGCACCCCATGGCAAACGCGGCCTCTACACCAGCTTCATCCAGACCACCGCTACCCTGGGCCTGTTCCTGTCGCTGCTGGTGATCTGGCTCTGCCGCAATGCGCTGGGTACCGAGGCCTTCCAGGAATGGGGCTGGCGCATACCCTTCCTGGTCTCCATCGTGATGCTGGCGGTATCGGTCTATATCCGCATGCAGTTGCACGAGTCGCCCGCCTTCAAGAAGATGAAGGAGGAAGGCAAGCACTCCAAGGCACCGCTGACAGAGTCGTTCGGCCGCTGGCCCAACCTCAAGATCGTGCTGCTCTCGCTGTTCGGTGGCACCGCCGGCCAGGCCGTGGTGTGGTACACCGGCCAGTTCTACGCACTGTTCTTCCTCACCAAGACCCTGGGTGTGGAAGCAGACAGGGCCGACCTGCTGATCGCCGTGTCGCTGGCCATCGCCACGCCCTTCTTTGTGATCTTTGGCGCCCTGTCGGACAAGATAGGCCGCAAGAAGATCATCATGGCCGGCTGCCTGATTGCCGCTATCAGCTACTTCCCCATCTTCAAGGCACTGACCCACAACGCCAACCCAGCACTGGAATCAGCCATCGCCCGTGCACCGGTCAAGGTAGTGGCAGACCCGGCCAAGTGCGCCTTCCAGTTCGACCCCATAGGCAAGGCGACCTTCAAGCAGTCCTGCGACATCATCAAGTCGGCATTGGCCAAGAAGGGCATACCCTACGAGAACGTAGCCGCGCCAGCGGGCACCCTGGCAACCGTCAGCGTGGGCGAAACCGTCATTGCCAGCTTTGAAGGCGAAAGTATGGACAAGGATGCCTTCAAGGCCCAGGCAGATGGCTTCAACAAGTCGCTGGGTAGTGCCCTGACCACCGCCGGTTACCCTGCCAAGGCCGATCCGGCCAGCATGAACACCCCCATGGTGGTGACACTGCTCACCATCCTGGTGATCTTCGTGACCATGGTGTACGGCCCCATCGCTGCCTGGCTGGTCGAGCTGTTCCCGACCAAGATACGCTATACCTCGATGTCCCTGCCCTACCATATCGGTAACGGCTGGTTTGGCGGCTTCCTGCCTACCGTGGCCTTTGCCATGGTGGCGGCCACCGGCGATATCTACTATGGCTTGTGGTACCCCATCCTGTTTGCCCTGATGACCTTCGTCATTGGCTGCCTGTTCGCACCCGAAACCAAGGACAGGGATATCTACGCCAACGACTGAGCGTGCCCCTCGGCAGGGTGGCTCCCCGGGACGGAGCCACCCTGCCACGGGACAGATCAACCGATAGTTTCGTTTTCTCCGGCACAAGCCCAGAATAGTCAGGTCTCTGGTTCTGTTGCCCCTTGCCTTGCCCAAGCGAAGCAAGCGCCAACAGCGTCACAGCAAGCACTCAAAAACAAAGGAGCCCCCAATGTCCACGCTCGATTCCATACTCAAGGAAACGCGCCTTTTCCCACCGTCGGACGAGTTCCGGCACCGTGCCACCATACCAGGCATGGATGCCTACAACGCCCTGTGCGAACAGGCAGACGACCACTACCTGTCCTATTGGGGGGATATCGCCCGCGAGCTGATCAGCTGGAAGAAACCGTTCAGCCGGGTACTGGACGATAGCAATGCACCGTTCTTCAAGTGGTTCGACGACGGCGTGCTCAATGTCAGCTACAACTGCCTCGATAGACACCTGGCCCAGAACGCCAACAAGATCGCCATCATCTTCGAGGCCGACGATGGTGCCGTCACCCGCGTCACCTATGCCGAGCTGCACAGGCGGGTATGCCAGTTCGCCAACGGGCTCAAGGCACTGGGCATCAGAAAGGGCGAACGCGTCGTCATCTACATGCCCATGAGCATAGAAGCGGTGGTGGCCATGCAGGCCTGCGCCCGCATTGGCGCTATCCATTCCGTGGTATTCGGCGGCTTCTCGGCCAAATCGGTACAGGAACGCATACAGGATGCCGGCGCTGTTGCCGTCGTCACCGCCAACGAAGGCATGCGCGGCGGCAAGGCCGTGGCACTCAAGGCGGTGATCGACGAGGCCATCAGCCTGGGAGGTTGCGAATCGGTCCGCCAGGTGGTGGTCTACCAGCGCAGCAACAACGGCGCCACCGCATGGGCGGATGGCCGCGATATCTGGTGGCACAAGCTGACCGAAGGCCAGGCCGAGCAATGCGAGCCGGAATGGATGAATGCGGAAGACCCGCTGTTCATTCTCTACACCTCGGGCTCCACCGGCAAGCCCAAGGGCATACAGCACTCCAGCGCGGGCTACCTCCTGGGGGCCATGAATTCCTTCCGCTGGGTATTCGATGCCAAGCCCAACGATGTGTTCTGGTGTACGGCCGACGTAGGCTGGATCACCGGCCACAGCTATGTCTGCTACGGCCCGCTGGGCATGGCGGCCACCCAGGTGATATTCGAGGGCGTACCCACCTACCCCGACGCCCATCGCTTCTGGCAGATGATAGAGAAGCACAAGGTCAGCATCTTCTATACCGCCCCGACGGCCATACGCTCCTTGATCAAGCTGGGCGCAGATTTCCCGCAGCAACACGATCTCTCCAGCCTGCGCCTGCTGGGTACGGTGGGCGAGCCCATCAACCCCGAGGCCTGGATCTGGTATCACGAGGCCGTCGGCGGCGGCCGCTGCCCTATCGTCGACACCTGGTGGCAGACCGAAACCGGCTCGGTGATGATCGCCCCGCTGCCCGGTGCCGTGGCGACCAAACCAGGCTCCTGCACCCTGCCTTTGCCCGGCATCATCGCCGATATCGTCGATGAGTCCGGCGCGCCGGTCGAAGCCGGCAAGGGCGGCATGCTGGTGATCAAGAAACCCTTCCCCAGCCTGGTGCGTACCATCTGGGGCGACCCGGAACGCTTCAAGAAAACCTACTTCCCCGAGGAGTTCAATGGCCAGTACTACCTGGCCGGTGACTCGGCCCACCGTGATGAGCATGGTTACGTCTGGATCATGGGCCGCATCGATGATGTGCTGAATGTCTCCGGCCACCGCCTGGGCACCATGGAGATCGAATCAGCGCTGGTGGCCAACCCACTGGTGGCCGAAGCCGCTGTGGTGGGCAAGCCACATGAGATCAAGGGCGAGGCCGTGGTGGCATTCGTGGTGCTCAAGGGTGCGCGCCCCACCGGTGAAGACGCCAAAAAAATGGTTGAGCAGCTGAAGAACTGGGTAGCGCACGAAATCGGCAAGATCGCCCAGCCAGACGATATCCGCTTTGGCGACAACCTGCCCAAGACCCGTTCCGGCAAGATCATGCGGCGGCTGCTGCGTGCCATTGCCCGTGGTGAAGCCATCACCCAGGACACCTCCACCCTGGAAAACCCAGCCATTCTGCAGCAGTTGCAAGAACCCGCCTGAGCATCGCACTGACCCAACAACAAAGCGCCGTCGTGGCGCTTTGTTGTTGTCACACACTGCCCTGTGCAGTGCTACCAGGCTCCGGCAAGGTGCTCAGCCCTGCAAGGTCCAGGCACCACGCGCCAGCCGGTTGGCCAGATCTATGGCAGGCAATGGCGGGCTGACCAGATAGCCCTGCACCTCATCGCAACCCTCCTGCTTGAGGAAGGACCATTGCTCCGGTGTCTCCACCCCCTCGGCAATGACCTGCAGGCCCAGATTGCGCGCCAGGTTGACCACGGCGCGGGTAATGGCGCTGTCGTCCGCATCGCCCGGGATATCCATCACAAACGAGCGATCCACCTTGAGCTTGTCGACCTTGAAGCGCTTGAGGTAGCTGAGCGATGAATAGCCGGTGCCGAAATCATCAATCGCCAGCTTGAGCCCCATGGCCTTGAGTGCGGCCAGGGTGGCGATGGTGGACTCCACATCCTGCACGATCACACTCTCCGTTACCTCCAGCGCCAGCCAGCGGGCATCCAGCCCTGTCTCCTTCAGTATGCCGGTGATGTCCTCGGCCAGGTCGCGGCGGTAGAACTGCATGGCTGAGAGATTGACCGCCACCTCGATGGGCGGCAGGCCCTCATCCTGCCAGGCACGATTCTGCCTGCAGGCCTCACGCAGCACCCACTCGCCTATATCGCCTATGAGCCCACGCTCCTCGGCGATGGGAATGAACTGCATGGGTCCGATCAGGCCGCGCTCCGGATGGCGCCAGCGTATCAGCGCCTCAACACCCACGATGGCACCGCTGCTCATGGCCACCTGGGGCTGGTAATGCAGCACGAACTCGTCACGCTCCAGTGCTCGCCGCAGCTGATTCTCCACCGCCAGTATCTCGCGCGCCCTGGCATTCATATCGGCGGTATAGAAACGGAAGGTGTTACGGCCATGCTCCTTGGCGTGGTACATGGCCGCATCGGCGTTACGCACCAGGGTGTCGTAGTCCTCGCCATCCTCGGGGTAGAGCGCTATCCCCAGCGAAGGCGTCACCACCAGCTCATGCTCTTCCACAACAAAGGGACGCGCCAGCCGTTCCAGCACCCGGCTGGCCACATAGCTGGCATCTTCGCCGCTATCCAGGTTACGCAGCAGGATGACAAACTCGTCCCCTCCCAACCGCCCCACGGCATCGCCTGCACGCAGGGCATCGTTGAGGCGGTTGGCCACTTCCTTGAGCAATTGGTCGCCCACATCATGGCCTAGCGAATCGTTGATGGTCTTGAAGTGATCCAGGTCCACAAACAGCAGTGCACGATGCACGCCGTGCCGGTGCGCCTCGGCGATGGCCTCCTCGGCCAGTTCGCGGAAATACGCCCGGTTGGGCAAGACGGTCAGCGCATCGAAACGCGCCAGGTGCAGGATGCGTTCCTGTGCCGCCTTGGCATCGCTGATATCACGTATCAGCAGCACCACATCGCCGATGCGGCCCGTCACATCACGCACCACATTGATCTGGGCCCAGGCAGTAAACACTCCGCCTGACTTACGCCGGAATGGCACTTCGCCCTGCCAGGCGCCGCCATGGGTGTAGTTGGCATTGATTTCCTCGTACACCTTGATATCCACCGAGGGATCACGCAATACGCTGCTGGGCTGGCCGACGATTTCATCGGCGTGGTAGCCCAGGATATCGGTAAAGGCACGGTTGACCGAAGTGATACGGTTGTCCGGCGCAATGACCATGATGGCTTCGGCCGTGTTGTCGAACACCTTGGCCGCCAGCTCCATGCGCTGGGCCGCCGCCTTGCGTTCGGTCAGATCGCGCAGGATGCGCCATATGCCTATGGCACGGCCATCCACGTCACGCATCAGCACCCCCTTGGCACTGACCGGCAACAGACCGGCACTGGGGCGGTACAACTCGATCTCATATTCGTTGCAATGACCGTCCACCAGCACCCGGTGCTGCATCATATGGTCATCGTAGCTACGCCAGTCCTCGGCCACGAACTGGCTCATGGGCCGGCCCACCAGGGCAGCGCTGGGCACCCCCAGCAGCGCCAGCATGGCCGGATTGGCATCCAGCACCCGGCCATCCATGTCCACCACGCAGATACCATCGAGGTTGGAGACAAACAGTTCACGGTACTTGGCCTCGGAAGCCCGCAAGGCCTCCTCGGTCTGCACCCGCTCCACGATATCCTGCTCCAAAGCCTCGTTTTTGTCGTTCAGCTCACCGAACAGGCGGTGCAGCTCCCCCCTGGCCCATTCAAGCTGCCGGCCCAGATCGCCTATCTCATCCTCGCGGGTCCAGACCGTACCCAACGGTGCCTCGTGGTTGGTCAACGCCCGGGCCTGTTCCGACAAGCGCCGTAGCGGCACCAGAAAGCGCGAATCCAGCAGCAACAGGATAAGCAGCAGGCTGACAACCAGCATCACCCCGATCAGCAGCACGTATTCCCGCCCCTGGGCGGCCAGTCGGCGGCGCAGATCGCCGTCATCAAAGGTAATGGTGACCTTGCCTATGATCTGGTCGCCAAAGTTCACAGGGCGGGAGAGATGGGTCACCACCCCCTGCCGGCGCTCAGGCAGGCTGACGGCAATAAAGGGCTCGCCGGGGAAGGTGCCATCTACCTGTACCGATACGATGCGGACATCCTTCATGGCGGTGTCCACCAAGGGCTGGCCGGCATTGAGCGAGAGATCCCACAAGGGTTGCCGCAAACCCAGCGCCAGCGTCTCCAGCACCCGCTCCTGTTCGCCTCGGAACTGCAAGGTCAGCTCGTGGCGGCGCCACTCCAGCATCAACAAGGTGAAGATGACGCCAGGCGCCAGCAGGCCCACGGCGACAACCAGCACGAATACCTGCCGCAGGCTCAGGTGGGTCAGCCAATGCTTGATGCGCAACCAGGGTGAGGTGGCTGGCACCGTGCTAGAAGAGACTGCAGTATCCAATCGAATCTCCGTACTTGCAGCAGCTGCCGCTAGCGCACCCCACCTGATGGTGGGCGCACGGCACCGCGCGGCAGACAAGGCCGATTCTGCAGTATCTGTCACCCGACCGACAGAAGCAAAACCACCATGAAAAAAAGCCCGGTAAAAACCGGGCTTTTCTGCTTTCAACCTGATGATCAGGCTTCGGCGGGTGCAGCGGGTGCGGCTTCATCAGCCAGCGCCGCCTTGATGCTGAGGCGCACACGGCCCTTCTCATCCTGCTCCAGCGCCTTGACGCGAACAATCTGACCTTCCTTCAGGTAGTCGGCCACATTGTTGACGCGCTCGTTGGCGATCTGGCTCACATGCACCAGGCCGTCACGACCCGGCATGATCTGCACGATGGCGCCCACGTTCTTGTCCAGGATCTTGATCACCGGGCCTTCGTAGATCTTGCCGATCTCGATTTCAGCGGTGATTTCGGCGATGCGGCGCTTGGCCTCATCGGCACCGTCGCTGGAAACCGATGCAATGGTGATGGTGCCATCATCCTGGATATCGATCTGGGTACCGGTTTCCTCGGTCAGGGCACGGATCACGGCGCCACCCTTGCCGATCACGTCACGGATCTTCTCCGGATTGATCTTCATGGTGTAGAGGCGCGGTGCATGCTGCGACACTTCCTCACGGGCGTGGTCCAGCGAACCCTTCATGATGCCGAGGATATGCAGGCGGCCTTCCTGTGCCTGATCCAGCGCCACCCGCATGATTTCCTTGGTGATGCCGTTGATCTTGATATCCATCTGCAGGGCGGTCACGCCCAGTTCGGTACCGGCCACCTTGAAGTCCATGTCGCCCAGATGATCTTCGTCACCCAGGATGTCGGACAGCACGGCAAAACGGTTGCCTTCCTTGATCAGGCCCATGGCGATACCGGCCACGTGCGACTTCAGGGGCACACCCGCATCCATCAGCGCCAGGCTGCCGCCACAAACCGAAGCCATGGAGGACGAACCGTTGGACTCGGTGATTTCCGATACCACGCGCATGGAGTAGCTGAAGTCTTCCTTCTTGGGCAGCACGGCGATCAGCGCGCGCTTGGCCAGGCGACCATGGCCGATTTCGCGGCGCTTGGGCGTACCGACACGGCCGGTTTCACCGGTCGAGTAGGGAGGGAAGTTGTAATGCAGCATGAAGCGGTCGGTGTATTCACCCATCAGCGCATCGATCTTCTGCTCATCCAGCTTGGTGCCCAGGGTGGCAACCACGATGCCCTGGGTTTCACCACGGGTGAACAGCGCCGAGCCGTGGGTACGCGGCAGCACGCCGGTGCGTATCTCGATAGGACGCACAGTACGGGTGTCGCGACCATCGATACGGGGGTAGCCGTCCAGGATCTGGTTACGGACGATCTTGGCTTCCAGGCCGTGGAAGATATCCTTGATCTGGTTGGCACGCAGGGTGTCGGTATTCTCGTCGATCAGCGCTGCCTTGACCTTGGCCCAGGTGTCGTTGATCTGCGCCACGCGCAGCTGCTTTTGCGGAATACGGAAAGCCAGCTTGAGGCCTTCGTCGGACAGGGCGCTGACCTGGGCCACCAGGGCCTCATCCACAGCAGGCTCCTGCCAGTCCCAAACTTCGGGGTTCACTTCATCAGCCAGGGCATTGATGGCGTTGATGGCAGCCTGCATCTGCTCGTGGCCGAACACCACGGCACCCAGCATGATGGACTCGGACAGTTCCTGTGCTTCGGATTCCACCATCAGCACGGCCTGGGCGGTGCCCGCTACCACCAGGTCCAGCTGCGACTCAGCCAGTTCGGCCTTGGTGGGGTTCAGCAGGTACTGGCCATTGGCGTAACCCACGCGGGCAGCACCGATAGGGCCTTGGAACGGCAGGCCGGAGATGGCGAGGGCGGCCGAGGCGCCGATCAGCGCAGGGATGTCCGGATCAATCTCGGGATCCACCGACATCACCGTGGCGACGATCTGGATCTCGTTGTAGAAGGCTTCCGGGAACAGCGGACGGATGGGGCGATCAATCAGGCGCGAGGTGAGGATTTCTTTTTCCGAAGGGCGACCTTCGCGCTTGAAGAAACCACCAGGGATCTTGCCGGCGGCGTAAGTACGTTCCTGGTAGTCCACGGTCAGGGGGAAGAAATCCTGGCCGGGTTTGACATTCTTGGCGCCCACCACGGTGACCAGCACCACGGTATCGTCCATGGAAACCATCACGGCGCCGGAGGCCTGACGGGCAATCTCGCCGGTTGCGAGAGTAACAGTGTGCTTGCCGTAGGCAAACGATTTGGAGATGCGATTGAACACGCTTTTCGTCCTTTTCGACTGGTCATGTCCAGCGACCATGACCCATATCCGCCGACGCGCTGAATTCGGTGATTGCATAAACCGACGCCGGGGTTCCAGCCAGCTTGCTTGCCGCAGGGCGTGGCCGGAACCACTTCACGCCCAACAGAGTACGGAGCAGAGACTCCTGCCATGCGCCCTGTGGCGCATCGCAGCAGTGCCCGGTCCTGAAATGCAAAAAGCCGCTGCAGTTAGCAGCGGCTTTTCTTGAAACGCTTACTTACGCAGACCCAGCTTGGCGATCAACTCGCGGTAGCCATCCAGGTTGGTGCGCTTGTAATAGGCCAGCAGCTTGCGACGCTGGTTAACCATCTTCAGCAGACCACGACGGCTGTGGTGATCCTTGGCGTTAGCCTTGAAGTGGCCGGTCAGGTCGTTGATACGAGCCGTCAGCAGGGCAACCTGCACTTCGGGGGAACCGGTGTCGCCCTGGGCACGTTGGTATTGCTTGACGATCTCGGCTTTTTGTTCGACGGTCACTGCCATTTTGTGTAACTCCACATACTAAAAAGCACCGTTCAGCGGTGCAGACGAGCAAGGCGAGTCGGCTATGCCGCCAACCCCTCCTGGCTTCCGGGCCGCCATCAACTGTGAACCACAGTAGACAGCAATCTGCGCGGAGACAGCACCTGGTCGGTCAATTCAGCCAAGCCCAGAAAGGTCGGCTGCCCAGCACCGGTGTCGCCATAAACGCGCAAGCCGGGGATTATCCCATCATCTGATGGAAAACGCACGGACAATCCGTGGGTTAGCTTATCGGTCTGGGCGGCATCCAGCGTCACGGCTGGCAAATCCGCCAGCAGGCTATCGGCCGGCAGCAGCAAGGCATCGCGCTGTTCCAGCGCCAGGGCCTCGAACTGCTCAACCGTGATGGCATCCTCCAGCCTGAAACCCGCCGTCTGGGTGCGCCGCAGGCCTATCAGATGGGCACCGCAACCCAGCAATGCAGCAATGTCCTCTGCCAGGGTACGGATATAAGTCCCCTTGCTGCAGCGCACATCCAGCACCAACTCGTCGCCTGCAAATTGCAGCACCTCGATGCCGTAGATGGTGATGCGGCGCGCCTCCCGTTCCAGCGTGATGCCCGCCCGCGCATATTCATACAGGGGCTTGCCGTCGTGCTTGAGCGCCGAATACATCGGTGGCACCTGCTCGATCTCGCCGACAAAACGCGCCACCGCGGCGTCCACTGCCGCCCGGTCACACTGTACCGGCCGGGTATCCAGCACTTCGCCTTCGGCATCGCCCGTGGTGGTGGTCACCCCCAGCTTGAGCGTGGCGACATAGCGCTTGTCTGCATCCAGCATGCGCTGGGCAAACTTGGTGGCATCGCCAAAACACAGTGGCAGCAGGCCGGTCGCCAGGGGATCCAGCACGCCAGTGTGGCCGCCCTTCTCCGCCTGCAGCAGCCAGCGACACTTCTGCAGGGCCTGGTTGCTGGAAGCCCCATAGGGCTTGTCCAGCAACAGCACGCCGTGCACCGGTCGCTTAATCCTTTTTATCTGCGTCTGCTTCATCGTCAGCCGGCCCGGTAGTCTGCATGGCTTGGTCTATCAGCTTGTCCAGCGACATGCCATATTCGACCGAGCGGTCGTATTCAAAATGCAGCTCAGGCATCTTGAACAGCTTGATGCGCTTGGACAGCTCGCTACGCAACCAGCCCGCCGAGCGATTCAGAGTGTACTGCGACTCCAGCTCATCGCCCTTCATCAGGGTGTAGAACACCTTGGCATGGCTCATGTCACGGGTCACTTCCACGCCAGTCAGCGTGACAAAACCGATACGCGGGTCTTTCAGCTCCAGGCGGATCAGCTCTGCCAGCTCGCGCTGCATCTGCTGGGCCACCCGATCGGAGCGGGTAAAGTCTTTAGGCATGATGTATGGCCTCGGGCGTGAGAGCCGGCTTACAGCCCTCACGCCATGTTGAATTCTCAAAGTACAACAGGCGCCAAGCCCAGTCGGGCTTCGCGCCTGTCGATGCAGCAGGGCCGGCGCACCGCACGCCCCGCCCATTTACGGCTTACAGGGTACGGGCCACTTCGATGATCTCGAAGACTTCCAGCATGTCGCCTTCCTGGATGTCATTGTAGTTCTTCAGTTGCAGACCGCACTCAAAGCCCGCCTTGACTTCCTTGGCGTCGTCCTTGAAGCGCTTGAGGCTTTCCAGCTCGCCCTGGTGGATAACCACGTGGTTACGCAGCAGGCGTACGCCGGCACCGCGCTTGACCACGCCTTCGTGCACCAGACAGCCGGCGATGGAGCCAACCTTGGACACGGTGAAGACCTGACGGATCTCGACCGAACCAATGATCTGCTCCTTCTTCTCCGGCGCCAGCATGCCCGACAGCGCAGCCTTCACCTCATCCACGGCGTCGTAGATGATGTTGTAGTAGCGCACATCCACGCCTTCGTTCTCGGCCAGACGGCGGGCCATGGCATCGGCACGCACGTTGAAGCCGATGATGACAGCCTTGGAAGCCAGCGCCAGGTTGACGTCGGATTCGGTGATGCCACCCACGCCCGAGTGCAGGATGTTGACGCGCACTTCGTTGGTAGACAGCTTCTGCAGGCTTTGCGACAGCGCCTCGAAGGAGCCTTGCACGTCGGCCTTGATGATAATGGGGAGGTTCTGCACCTCGCCATCGGCCATCGCTGCCATCATGTTCTCCAGCTTGGCGGCCTGTTGCTTGGCCAGCTTCACATCACGGAACTTGCCTTGACGGAACAGGGCGATTTCACGCGCCTTGCGCTCGTCCGACAGCACCATGGCGTCTTCACCGGCATTCGGCACTTCCGACAGGCCGAGTATCTCGACCGGAATCGAAGGACCGGCTTCGTTGATGTTCTTACCGTTCTCATCCAGCATGGCGCGAACCTTGCCGAACACACCACCGGCCAGCACCACATCGCCCTTGCGCAGGGTACCGGACTGCACCAGCATGGTGGAGACCGGGCCACGGCCCTTGTCCAGGCGGGCTTCGATGATCAGGCCCTTGGCAGGTGCATCTACCGGTGCAGTCAGTTCCAGCACTTCGGCTTGCAGCAGGATGGCATCCAGCAGACCGTCGATATTGGTACCCATCTTGGCCGACACCTCGATGAACTGGGTATCACCACCCCAATCCTCGGGCACCACCTCGTGAGCCACCAGTTCCTGGCGGATGCGCTCGATATTGGCGCCCTGCTTGTCGATCTTGTTCACCGCCACCACGATAGGCACCTTGGCGGCCTTGGCGTGGTGGATGGCTTCAATAGTCTGGGGCATCACGCCGTCATCGGCAGCCACCACCAGCACCACGATATCGGTCGCACTGGCACCACGGGCACGCATGGCGGTAAACGCTTCGTGACCAGGGGTATCGAGGAAGGTGATCATGCCCTTCTCGGTTTCCACGTGGTAGGCACCGATATGCTGGGTAATCCCGCCGGCTTCGCCCGCCGCTACCTTGGCGCGACGGATGTAATCCAGCAGCGAGGTCTTACCGTGGTCGACGTGACCCATCACGGTCACCACCGGGGCGCGCGGCAGCAGTTCATGCTCCTGCTTTTCGCTGCCATCCAGATAGGTCTCCGGATCATCCAGGCGCGCAGCAACAGCCTGATGGCCCATTTCCTCGACCACGATCATGGCCGTTTCCTGGTCCAGCACCTGATTGATGGTGACCATCATGCCCATCTTCATGAGCACCTTGATCACTTCCGCAGCCTTGACCGCCATCTTGTGGGCCAGATCGGCCACCGAGATGGTTTCCGGCACATCGACTTCGCGCGAGATAGGCTCAGTGGGTGCCTGGAAGCCGTGGGCGTTGTTATCGTCACCACCACCGCCCTTGCCACGGCCACCCTTCTTGCCACTCTTCCAGCCACCCGTGCCGGTATCGCCGCCACGGGTCTTGAGGCCACCACGGCGCTTGGCGCCATCACCCCAGCCATCCTTGGCGGGTGCGGCAGCCTTCTTCACGTCGGCAGCAGCCGGCTTGGCATCCTTCTTGACCTCGCCCGGCTTGCTGGGCGCACGGTGCAGGGTATGTTCGGTATTGGCGGGCTTCTTGGGTGCAGCAGCAGCCTCGGCCGCTGCCTTGGCAGCGGCTTCCTGCGCAGCCTTGCGGGCAGCTTCGCGGTCCTGCTTGGCCTTGATATCGGCAGCCTGGCGCTCGAACAGGGCGCGCTGGCGGGCAGCCTGCACTTCACGGGCATCCAGTTCAGCCTGGCCCAGCACATCGGCGCGCGACAGCGGCGCAGCAGCTGGTGCAGGGGCTGCCACCTCAGCCACGGGGGCCGCTACCGGCTCCACCTTGGGCTCAAGCTTGGCCTTCTCTTCGGCCTTGGGCTTGTCCTGCTTGGGCTTGGCTTCCACCTTGGGCTCAGCCACCACGGCAACCGGGGCTTCCACCACCGGCTCGGGCACCACTTCAGGCGCCGCCTCGACCACGGGCGCAGCTTCAACCACCGGTGCGGCTTCCACGACAGCCTCGGCCACCACCACGGCTTCTGCCACAGCAACCGGCTCAGCCACCACGGCCGCCTCAATCACCGGCTCCGCCACATGGGCATCGGCCTCGGGCTGGGCACTGGCCGCAGCCTCAGGCGTCAGCAACACGCGCTTCTTCTTCACTTCCACCTGGATGGTGCGGGCCTTGCCCGTGGCGTCGGACTTCTTGATCTCGCTGGTCTGCTTACGCGCCAGAGTGACCTTGGGCTTGTCCATGGCCGAACCATGCACGCTGCGCAAATAGGCCAGCAGCTTGGTCTTGTCCTGTTCGGTCAAGGCGTCATCGACACCGGCCTTGTCCACGCCGGCTGCGCGTAGTTGGTCTAACAGATGCTGCGGCGGCATCCTAAGATCGGCCGCAAATTGGCTAACGTTCATTTGACTCATTCTGGCTCCCGTCTCCTTGCCGTGTCCGGCTTACTGCTGCTCGAACGCCTGGTTTTGTTCAAACCAGTGGGCGCGGGCGGTCATAATCAATTGCTTGGCGGCTTCAGCGTCCATGCTGGTCATCTCGACCAGTTCGTCCACAGCCAGCTCGGCCAAGTCGTCGCGGGTAGCTATGCCATTGCTGGCCAGCGCGCGAGCGATATCGGGGGTCATGCCCTCCAGGTGCTGCAACTCTTCAACGCTGTTCTCGACCTGTTCTTCCTTGGCAATTGCCTGGGTCAAGAGGGCATCACGAGCGCGGCTACGCAGCTCGTTCACCAGGTTTTCGTCAAAGCCGTCGATATCCAGCATCTCGTCGATGGGCACATACGCAACTTCTTCCAGGCTGCCGAATCCTTCCTGCACCAGGATCTCGGCCACTTCTTCATCCACATCCAGGGCAGCCATGAACAGCTCGCGCACCTTGGCGTATTCCACCTCGTGCTTCTGCTCAACCTGCTCCAGCGTCATGATGTTGAGGTTCCAGCCCGTCAGCTCGGCGGCAAGGCGCACGTTCTGGCCACCGCGGCCGATAGCCATGGCGAGATTTTCCTCGTCCACAGCCACGTCCATGCTGTGGCTTTCCTCGTCCACCATGATCTTCTGCACTTCGGCCGGCGCCAGGGCGCCCAGCACGAACTGCGCCGGATCGGCCGACCACAGCACGATGTCCACGCGCTCACCCGCCAGCTCACCGGTCACCGCCTGCACGCGCGAACCGCGCATGCCGATACAGGTGCCTTGCGGGTCTACCCGTGGATCGTTGGACTTGACGGCGATCTTGGCGCGCGCGCCCGGATCACGGGCAGCACCACGGATCTCGATCAGGCCTTCCTCGATTTCCGGCACTTCCAACTCAAACAGCTTGGCGATGAATTCAGGCACCGTGCGGCTCAGTATCAGTTGCGCGCCACGGCCATCGCGGTCGATCTTGACCAGATAGGCACGAACTCGGTCACCGACCCGCAGGTTTTCCTTGGGGATCATGTGCTCACGCGGCAACTTGGCTTCCAGCTTGCCCACTTCGACGATGGCATTGCCACGCTCGATGCGCTTGATGGTGCCGGTTACCAGGTGCTCCTTGCGATCCAGGAAGTCATTGAGGATCTGCTCGCGCTCAGCATCGCGGATCTTCTGCAGGATCACCTGCTTGGCAGTCTGGGCGCCGATACGGCCGAATTCGATGGGCTCCAGCGGCTCCTCGTAGAAGTCGCCTATCGTCAGCGCCAGACCCTTTTCCTTCACGTCGGTGATCGCAAACTGACGCGAGGGTTCTTCATGGTCGTTGTCCTCGACCACTTCCCAGCGACGGAAGCTTTCATAATCACCGGAGACGCGGTCTATCGCCACGCGTACATCCACATCATCGACATACCGCTTCTTGGTGGCCGAGGCCAGCGCCATTTCCAGCGCGCTGAACACGATGTCTTGCGCTACGTTCTTCTCGCGCGCCAAGGCATCGACCAGCAACAGGATTTCACGACTCATTTCTCGAATACCTCCAACCGTATCGCTTCGGGCACAGGCCCCAATCTCTAAAAACCCCTATCCCGCACAGCATCCGTTCTCTCGAACAGCGCCTCAGAACACCGGCACCAAACGCGCCCGGTCGATCTGCGCCAGGGGCACCGCCACCAACTGGTCAGGGGCCAGCAGCACCTCCACCTTGCCATCGGAGATGCCTTTCAATTCGCCTTGCAGCATCTTGCGGCCACCTTCCAGCGGCACGCGCAACTTGATCTTCACCTGTTGCCCCGCAAAACGGACGAAGTCCGCCTCCTTCTTCAAGGGACGATCGAGGCCCGGCGAGGAAATCTCCAGGCGCTCATAGGGCACGTTCTCCACGGTGAACAAGTGGGAGAGATGATTGCTCACCTTCACACAGTCATCCAGCGTGATGCCCGTCGGGCTGTCGATAAACACCCGCACCAAGCCATCCCGGCCGATCTCCAGATCAACCAGCTCATAACCCAGGCCAGGTAGCGTGGTGTCCAACAAACGTTGCATGTCCATAGCGCGCCGCAGAAATGAAAAATGGGCCCTCGAGCCCACTTCAGATACACAAAGAATTGAAATCCCCGCTATTTTAGCGACTTAGCGGCGGAAACGGAACCCCAATAGCATTACTAATACAGCTGTTGTATTGACTGAGCATGTGCTTGGTTGGCACTTGGCGCAACTTTGGCTATTCCGGTACAGTGCCAGCCGGTGGTGCAAGGATGCGATTGAGCCTTGTGACACGGCTTGCAGCACGGGCTTGCAAGCCCCATGCCGCAAGGGTCAGCCAGTAATAATGATACCGCCCCTGCCCCGACGGGCAGCACAAAGACCAGCAGACACGGAGACAGCAGAGATGGAAAAAATCTGGTTGAACCAGTATCAGTCCGGCGTTCCCGCCGAAATCGACGTCAACGAATTCCAGTCGGCGGGCGAGGTCTTCGAGAAAAGCGCCAAGAAATTCGCTGACCGGCCAGCTTTCGCCAACTCGATCAAGTTCGCCAGCCGCACCATGAACTATGGCGAGGTGGAAGCCGCCTCGCGCGATCTGGGCGCCTACCTGCAGCATGAACTGAAGCTGGGCAAGGGCGAACGCGTCGCGGTCATGATGCCCAACCTGCTGCAATACCCTGTCTGCGTGTTCGGCGTGTTGCGCGCCGGCCTCACCGTCGTCAACGTCAATCCGCTCTACACCCCCCGCGAGCTGGAGCACCAGCTCAAGGATTCCGGCGCCACCACCATCATCATCGTCGCCAACTTCGCCCATGTGCTGGCCGAAGTCATAGGCAAGACCCCGGTGAAGAACGTCATCGTCACCGAAATGGGTGACATGCTGGGCTTCAAGGGCTCCATCATCAGCTTCCTGCTCAAGCACGTGAAGAAGATGGTGCCGGCCTACAACCTGCCGCAGGCGGTCAGCTTCAACGGCGCCCTGGCCATCGGTCGCCGTCACGAGCTGAAGAAGGTCCCGGTCGGCCACGACGACATTGCCTTCCTGCAGTACACCGGTGGCACCACCGGCGTATCCAAGGGCGCCATGCTGACCCACCGCAACATCATCGCCAACATGCAGCAGGCCCACGCCTGGCTCAGGCCACTGGTGGAAGAAGGCAAGGAAGTCATCGTCTGCGCCCTGCCGCTGTACCATATCTTCTCCCTGACGGCGAACTGCATGGTGTTCTCCAAGATAGGCGGCATGAACGTGCTGATCACCAATCCGCGCGACATCCCGGCCTTTGTGGAAGAACTGAACAAGTTCCCCATTACCTGCATGACGGGCGTGAACACCCTGTTCAATGCCCTGACCAACAATCCGGATTTTAAGAACGTCAATTTCCGCACCTGGAAGCTGGCGCTGGGTGGCGGCATGGCGGTACAGAAAGCCGTGGCCGAGCACTGGAAGGAAATGACCGGCGTACCGCTGATCGAAGCCTACGGCCTCACCGAGACCTCGCCGGCCGCCTGTATCAACCCCATGAACCTCAAGACCTACAACGGCGCAATCGGCCTGCCGGTGCCCTCCACCGACATCCAGGTGCGCGATGCCGACGGTAAGGAACTGGGCTTCGACGAGGCCGGCGAGCTCTGGATCAAGGGCCCGCAGGTCATGAAGGGCTACTGGAACCGCCCGGAAGAAACCGCCAAGGTCATCGACGCAGATGGCTGGCTGGCCACCGGCGATATGGCCATCGTGCATCCCGATGGCTTCGTCAAGCTGGTTGATCGCAAAAAGGACATGGTCCTGGTGTCGGGCTTCAACGTCTATCCCAACGAAGTGGAAGACGTGGTCGCCATGCACCCCGGCGTGCTGGAAGTGGCCTGTATCGGCATTCCTGACGACAAGTCCGGTGAAGTGGTGAAGATATTCGTGGTGAAGAAGGATGCCACGCTGACAGACGCCGCCGTCATCGAGCACTGCAAGAAGAACATGACCGGCTACAAGGTGCCCAAGTACGTCGAATTCCGCACCGAGCTGCCCAAGACCAATGTGGGCAAGATTCTGCGCCGCGCCCTGCGCGACGAGGAGCTGGCCAAGGCCAAGTAAGCTCCGCTGCATACCGGCAAGACCAAGGCAAACCCGCTCTATGGCGGGTTTGCCTTTTTTGCCGTGCTAAACTGATGGCATAAATCCGCTCATGCAAAGACACTCATGAACCTGCTTCCCTTCTTCAAGATGATGGCCGAGAAAAAGGCCAGCGACCTGTTCGTTACCGCAGGCAGCCCGGTGCAGGTCAAGATTCAGGGCGTGCTCTACCCGGTGAACAAGCAGGTACTGGAGTCCGCCCATGTGCAGACCCTGGCCTACGAGCTGATGACCGAGGACCAAAGGGCCACGTTCGAATCGGAATGGGAAATGAACTTCGGCCACCCCATCGAGGGCATAGGCAACTTCCGTATCAACATCTTCCGCCAGCGCGGCAATGTAGGCATCGTGGTTCGCTATATCAAGGCGATCTCGCCCACCATAGATGACCTGCGCCTGCCCGACGCACTGAAGCAGCTGATCATGGAGAAGCGGGGCCTGATCTTCGTGGTCGGCTCCACCGGCTCGGGCAAGACCTCCACCATTACCGCCATGCTGGAGCACCGCAACACCACCTCGCCGGGCCATATACTCACCATCGAAGACCCGATCGAGTATATCTACCCCCATCGCAAGAGCATCGTCAGCCAGCGCGAAGTGGGCATAGACACCCACAGCTTCTCCGATGCGCTGAAGAACGCCATGCGGGAAGCGCCCGACGTCATGATGATAGGCGAGATACGCGACAAGATGACCATGCAGCATGCCCTGACCTATGCCCAGGCAGGCCATCTGATCATCAGTACGCTGCACGCCAACAACAGCTACCACTCGATGAACCGCATCATCAACTTCTTCCCGCATGAAGCCCGCGAGAGCCTGTTGATGGACTTGAGCGTCGCGCTCAAGGCGGTCATCTCGCAGCGCCTGGTCAAGAACAAGCAGGGCCAGCTGACCCCTGCAGTGGAAGTCATGGTCAACTCCAGCCGGATTGCCGAGCTGATCAAGAACGGCGAGATCGACCAGATGAAGGAGGCCATGGAGCAAAGCCTCTATCAGGGCTCCCAGACCTTTGAGCAGGCCCTGTACAAGCTCTATCGCGAAGGCGAGATCACCTACGACGAGGCCATGACCAATGCCGACTCGGCCACCAACCTGGCCTGGCTGATCAACAACGCCCAGTCGCAGGAAGAAAAAGACGCCGAGCGCAGCCAGAAGCGCGCGCAGTCCGATGCCGCCCGCACCACGCCGGCCGAGCCCGAGATCAGCTTCGATATCGACCTGCACTGAGCCGCCAGGCCGGGCCTATCCTGGCCGGGCAAGCTGCCCGGCATCAACCGCCATCCCTATACATGATGAAACTGCACGGCATACCCAACTGCGACACCGTCAAGAAAGCCCGCAGCTGGCTCAATGAACACGGCCAGGCGCATGAATTCCACGATTTCAAGAAGCAAGGGGTGGATGCCACCCAACTGGCTGGCTGGGTCACCAAGGTAGGCTGGGAGCCGTTGGTCAACAAACAGGGCACGACCTGGCGCAAGCTGGACCCGGCCCGCCAGGCCCAGGTGGTGGATGCCAGCAGCGCCATCGCCCTGATGCTGGAGCAACCCTCCGTCATCAAGCGACCGGTGCTTGAGCACGGCGATCAACTGACCGTCGGCTTCAAGCCCGACCAATATGCCCGGCTGATCGCAACTTAGGCCCACACCCGCCATGACCGACCCTACCCTGCTACTGACCCAGCAACTGGTGGGCCTGGACTCCATCACCCCCGCCGATGCCGGCTGCCAGGACATACTGATAGCGCGGCTGGCCGCCCTGGGCTTCTCCATAGAGCGCATGCGCCATGGCGAGGTAGACAATTTCTGGGCGCGCCGGGGCACGGCAGCACCGCTGCTATGCTTTGCCGGCCACACCGATGTGGTGCCCACAGGCCCGCGCGATCAATGGCACAGCCCACCGTTTGCGCCGGCAATCCGCGATGGCCAGCTCTACGGCCGGGGCGCCGCCGACATGAAGGCCTCGCTGGCGGCCTTTATCACGGCGGTGGAGGATTTTCTAGGCCAGCACCCGGAACCCGCCGGCTCCATCGGCTTCCTGATCACCTCCGACGAAGAAGGCCCGGCACTGGATGGCACGGTCAGGGTGGTAGAAACCCTGGCCGCAAGAGGGGAGACCCTGGACTACTGCATCGTTGGCGAGCCCACCTCGGCCCAGGTCTTCGGCGACACCATCAAGAATGGCCGGCGCGGCTCGCTCTCGGGCAAGCTCACCATACACGGGGTGCAAGGCCATATCGCCTACCCCCACCTGGCTCGCAACCCGGTACACGAAGCCGCCCCGGCACTGGCCGAGTTGGCTGTCACCGTGTGGGATGAGGGCAACGCCTACTTCCCCCCCACCACCTGGCAGATATCCAATATCCACGCTGGCACTGGCGCCACCAATGTCATTCCGGGTGAGCTGGTGGTGCAGTTCAACTTCCGCTACAGCACCGCCAGCACGGCCGAGAGCCTGCGCGACAGGGTGGACGCTATACTGGATCGCCACAACCTGGATTACGCCATAGCCTGGACCTTGAGCGGCCGCCCCTTCCTGACCGAGCCAGGCGCCTTGTCGCAAGCGCTGCAGACCGCCATACAGGCCGAGACCGGCCAGTTGGCCGAGCTGTCCACCAGCGGCGGCACCTCCGATGGCCGCTTTATCGCCGCCATCTGCCCCCAGGTAGTGGAGTTCGGCCCGCTCAATGCCACCATACACAAGCTCAATGAATGCGTGACCGTAGCCGATCTGCCCAGGCTGTCGGCCATCTATCGCCGCACCCTGGAGCACCTGCTGTCTTAGTGCACCGTCCAAGCCTTTTCGCCTCGCGTTTCGCCCCGCGATACGCCCCGCTGTCGAAAAGACTTTGAACACCTACTTAACCACAGGCGACCCACCCTTAACCGACGCCAGGATACCCCCATGACCCAACCTATTGCCCTCGTCACCGGAGCCAGCAGCGGCTTTGGTCTGGCCACCGCCCAGCGCCTGCTGGCACGCGGCTACCGCGTGATCGCCGCCGCCCGCCGGCAAGACAAGCTGGCCGCACTGGCCGACCAGCATCCCGGCCAGGTACTGGCGCTGCCGCTGGACGTCAGTGATCGCCAGGCCATACGCGCTGCGCTCACCACATTGCCTGGCGACTGGGCCGCCATCGACCTGCTGGTCAACAACGCCGGTCTGGCCCTGGGCCTGGCCCCAGCGCAAGGCGCCAGCCTGGACGACTGGCAGACCATGATAGATACCAACTGCCTGGGTCTGGCAGCCGTCACCCATGCCGTCCTGCCCGGCATGGTGGCCCGCAACCGCGGCCTGATCATCAACATCGGCTCCATTGCCGGCGACTACGCCTACCCTGGCGGCAATGTCTATGGCGCCACCAAGGCCTTCGTGCACCAGTTCAGCCTCAACCTCAAGGCCGACCTGCTCGGTACCGGCGTCAGGGTCAGCAGCATAGAACCCGGCTTGGCTGGCGGCAGCGAATTCTCCAACGTGCGCTTCAAGGGCGATGACGCCAAGGCCGCCAGCGTCTACCAGGGCACCCAGCCGCTACTGCCGGACGATATTGCCGCCACGGTGGAATGGCTGGCCAGCCTGCCCCCCCACGTCAACATCAACGTCATCGAGATGATGCCCACCTGCCAGGCCCCCGGCCCCCTGGCCATACATAGGCAAGCCTGACGCCCGGCCACAAGAAAAAACGCCCCGCATTGCGGGGCGTCTTCTTGCCTGCCAGCCAACTCAGGCCGGCTCGGCAGCCACTTCCTTGATATCCAGCCTGACCACATCCGCCTCATCGACATCAATGGTCACCTCGCCACCACCGGCCAGCCTGCCAAACAGCAACTCGTCTGCCAGTGCCTTGCGTATGGTGTCCTGAATCAGGCGCGACATCGGCCTGGCGCCCATCAGCGGGTCGAAACCCTTGCGTGCCAGATAGGCCTTGAGCGCCTCGCTGAAGTGGGCCTCCACCTTCTTCTCGTGCAACTGGCTCTCCAGCTGCATGAGGAACTTGTCCACCACCTGCAGGATGATCTCCTGAGTCAGCGGGGCAAAGCTGATGGTGGCATCCAGCCGATTGCGGAACTCCGGCGTAAACAGCCGCTTGATCTCGGCCAACTCGTCCCCCACCGCCTTGTTGTTGGTGAAGCCTATGCTGGCCTTGTTCAGGGATTCAGCCCCCGCATTGGTGGTCATGACGATGATCACATTGCGGAAATCCGCCTTGCGGCCGTTGTTGTCAGTCAGCGTACCGTGATCCATCACCTGCAGCAGCACGTTGAAGATGTCCGGATGGGCCTTCTCGATCTCATCCAGCAGCAGCACGGCGTAAGGATGCTTGGTAATGGCTTCGGTCAGCAGCCCGCCCTGATCGAACCCCACATAGCCGGGAGGCGCGCCTATCAGCCGGCTGACCGCATGGCGCTCCATGTATTCCGACATGTCAAAGCGAATCAGCTCGATACCCAGGGTATAGGCCAGTTGCCGCGCCACCTCAGTCTTGCCCACCCCGGTCGGGCCAGAGAACAGGAAGGAGCCGATGGGCTTTTGCGGATTGCCCAGGCCAGCACGGGCCATCTTGATCGAAGCCGCCAGTGCATCAATGGCCTTCTCCTGACCAAACACCACGTTCTTCAGGTCACGATCCAGGGTCTTGAGCGCGTTGCGGTCGTCGCTGGACACATTCTTGGGCGGAATACGGGCGATCTTGGCCACAATCTCCTCGACCTCACCCTTGCCTATGGTCTTCTTCTGCCGCGACTTGGGCAGTATCTTCTGCGCCGCGCCAGCCTCGTCTATCACATCGATGGCCTTGTCGGGCAGGTGGCGGTCGTTGATGTACTTGGCCGACAGCTCAGCCGCCGTAGCCAGCGCCGCCGCCGTGTACTTGACGCCATGGTGCTCCTCGAAGCGGCTCTTGAGCCCCTTGAGTATCTCCACCGTCTGCTCGATGGTGGGCTCGCTCACGTCTATCTTCTGGAAGCGACGGCTGAGCGCATTGTCCTTCTCGAATATGCCGCGGAACTCGGTATAGGTGGTGGCGCCTATGCACTTGAGTGCACCATTGCTCAGCGCCGGCTTGAGCAGGTTGGAGGCATCCAGCGTACCACCTGAAGCCGCACCTGCCCCCACCACGGTATGGATCTCGTCAATGAACAGGATGCCATTGCGATCCTCGCCCAGTTGCTTGATCACCGCCTTGAGGCGCTGCTCGAAATCACCACGGTACTTGGTGCCCGCCAGCAAGGCGCCCATGTCCAGGGCGTAGACCGTGGCATCCACCAGGATGTCAGGCACTTCGCCATCGACGATGCGCTTGGCCAGGCCCTCGGCAATGGCCGTCTTGCCCACGCCAGCCTCGCCCACCAGCAGGGGATTGTTCTTGCGCCGACGGCACAGCACCTGTATCACCCGCTCGATCTCGGCGTCACGCCCGATCAAGGGGTCGATACGGCCCTGGCTGGCGGCCTGGTTCAGGTTCAGGGTAAAGCTCTCCAACGCACCATGGTTCTGGGTTTCCGCTTCGCTCTCGTGCTCCGCCTCCCCGCCCTTGGGCGCCGCCTGGCCGCCCGATTGCGGCGCCACCTTGCTGATGCCGTGGGAGATGAAATTGACCACATCCAGCCGGGTGATTCCCTGCTGATGCAGAAAGTAGACAGCGTGTGAATCCTTTTCGCCGAAGATGGCGACCAGCACGTTGGCACCCGTCACTTCCTTCTTGCCGGACGACTGCACATGCAGGATGGCACGCTGTATCACGCGCTGGAAACCGATAGTGGGCTGGGTCTCCACCTCGCCAGTACCGGCCACCATGGGCGTGTGCTCCGCCACGAAGTCGGTCAGTTCGCGGCGCAACTGGTCGATCTTGGCGCCGCAGGCGCGCAGCACTTCCGCCGCGCTCTGGTTGTCGAGCATGGCCAACAGGAGGTGTTCCACCGTGATGTATTCGTGGCGTTTCTGACGCGCCTCCACAAAAGCCGTATGCAGGCTTACTTCGAGTTCCTGGGCAATCATCAGTTTTCCTCCATGACGCACTGTAGCGGGTGCTGATGCCGCCGTGAAAAATCCATTACCTGCGCGACCTTGGTCGCCGCCACATCCTTGGGATACAACCCGCAAACACCCTTACCCTCCGTATGTACTTGGAGCATCACACGGTTGGCCCGTTCATGATCCATTGCAAAAAACTGCTGCAGTACCACCACCACAAACTCCATAGGTGTGAAGTCGTCGTTGAGCAGCAGCACCTTGTACATCGACGGTGGTTTGACTCGGGTTGGTGACTTGGCGAGTTCAACGCCGTCGTTGTGCTTTATGGCCATGATCAAGTTGTGTGAGAAGAGCAGTTGCTACTGTTACCTAATTTTGGCCCGTGCCGCCAGCATTTCAAGTGGTGTATTTGTGATGTATTTCCCCTACAACCCGCCAAGCGGCACACATAGGGTGCTTGACGGCCATATTCGGCGGGGGGTACAAGGCAAACGTTTGGATTCAAGTTGGAAGCTAGTACCGGCTGTCGGCTGTACGCGATTGCGTAGTACATAGAAGTGCCAGTCTTGCGAGCCTTGAACCATAACAACACCCAAGCGGCTCGCCGCTTTTATCTTCGCACCCGCAATTGAGGAATTAGCACAATGGCAACTGGTACCGTCAAATGGTTTAACGACGCCAAGGGTTTTGGTTTTATCACCCCCGATGATGGTGGTGAAGACCTGTTCGCCCACTTCTCGGCGATCAACATGAATGGCTTCAAGACCCTGAAGGAAGGCCAAAAGGTCTCTTTCGAAGTGACCCAAGGCCCCAAGGGCAAGCAAGCGTCGAACATTCAGAACGCCTAAGCGTTCCGAAGTTTCGTGCAAGCGTCAAAAAACCCCGCCTAGGCGGGGTTTTTTGTTGCCCCAATCTTCCGGGCAATCACTAGCAGATGTGCTAGCCCTGTATTTGTAACAAAATTACCTGCCCACAGCCCTACCAGATCGCCGCCGCCAGCCCGGTTTGACGATACCAGCCAGGCCACCGCAAGTCGGCCATGCGAACCAACCGCCACCAGGCATCCCGGCCCGCCAGAAATCGCCGGCAACGGCGCTTTAACGACACCAGGCGCCACGCCAGGCCCATCAGGCACCCAACACAGCCAGACCCCACCCAAAGCCGCCAAAAGACCGCCTACAGCGCCAAATTGCCCAAGGCAGTCGAAACCTGCCTCAGCAAAAACAAAACCCCGCCTGAGCGGGGTTTTGTCTTGCCGACGAACGGCAGGCTTGCGCGCAATTACATGCGGGCAATCATGGCATCGCCAAAGGCCGAACAGCTGACTTCGGTGGCGCCGTCCATCAGGCGGGCAAAGTCATAGGTGACCTGCTTGTCGCCGATGGCTTTTTCCATGGAGCTGATGATCAGATCGGCCGCTTCGGTCCAGCCCATATGGCGCAGCATCATCTCAGCCGAGAGGATCAGCGAACCGGGGTTCACCTTGTCCTGGCCGGCATACTTGGGTGCGGTGCCGTGGGTGGCTTCAAACATGGCCACATCGTCGCTCAGGTTGGCACCTGGAGCGATACCGATACCGCCAACCTGGGCCGCCAGGGCGTCAGAGATGTAGTCGCCATTCAGGTTCAGGGTAGCCACCACATCGTACTCGGCCGGACGCAGCAGGATCTGCTGCAGGAAGGCATCGGCGATCACATCCTTGATCACGATGCCGCCAGGCAGCTTGAGCCACGGGCCGCCGTCAATCTCGACGCCGCCGAATTCATTCTTGGCCAGAGCATAAGCCCAATCACGGAAGCCACCTTCGGTGAACTTCATGATGTTGCCCTTGTGCACAATGGTCACGCTCTTGCGGCCATTGTCGATGGCGTACTGGATGGCCTTGCGCACCAGGCGCTCGGTGCCTTCCTTCGAAACCGGCTTGATGCCGATACCGGAGGTGGCCGGGAAGCGGATCTTCTTCACGCCCATCTCGTTCTGCAGGAAGCCGATCACCTTCTTGGCGCCTTCGGATTCCGACGCCCATTCGATACCGGCGTAGATGTCCTCGGTGTTCTCGCGGAAGATCACCATGTCGGTCAGGTCAGGACGCTTCAGCGGCGAAGGTACGCCAGTGAAGTAACGAACGGGACGCAGACAGGTGTAGAGGTCCAGCTC
The DNA here is from genome assembly GCF_036961565.1 of Chitinimonas sp. JJ19. Classification (NCBI taxonomy): domain Bacteria; kingdom Pseudomonadati; phylum Pseudomonadota; class Betaproteobacteria; order Neisseriales; family Chitinibacteraceae; genus Chitinimonas; species Chitinimonas sp. JJ19. The sequence goes on along the minus strand of NZ_JBAMDD010000010.1, from coordinate 16,487 downwards.
CTGGCGCAGGGCCACGTTCAACGAACGGATGCCGCCGCCTACCGGGGTGGTCATCGGGCCCTTGATGGAGACCACATAGTCCTTCAGTGCGGCCATGGTCTCTTCCGGCAGCCAAACGTCGGAGCCATAGACCTTGGTCGACTTTTCACCGGCGTAGATTTCCATCCAGTGTATCTGCTTCTTGCCGCCATAGGCCTTGGCCACGGCCGCATCCACCACCTTCTTCATCACCGGGGTGATGTCGATACCGATGCCGTCACCTTCGATGAAAGGGATGATGGGTTGATCGGGAATGGCCTGGCCGGGGACGATCTTCTGACCACCAGCGGGAACCTTGATGTGCGATTGAGTGCTCATGCCTGCTCCGAAAGAGTTTGCTTGGGGGGTAGGGATGGCTGCTTGTGACAGCCCTTGCTTGATTCGAGTTCTTGGCACAACGTGCAGCGGGTCATCTCACGTTGTAAACCTTGCTATTATCGGGCAAAACCCTGCTTTTCTGCCAGTTCGGCCGTATATATGCCTGATGTCATCCTGTTCAACAAACCTTATGGCGTGATCACCCAGTTCTCTGACCACGCCCTGCACCCCACCCTGTCGAACCATATCGACGCGCCGGGCTTCTATCCTGCCGGGCGGCTGGATACCGACTCGGAGGGGCTGCTGCTGCTGACCAATGACGGCAAGCTGCAGGCCCACATAGCCGACCCGCGCCACAAACTGCCCAAGACCTATTGGGTACAGGTGGAGGGCAGCCCCAGCGATGACGCCCTGGCTGCCCTGCGCCGTGGCGTGGACCTGGGCGACTTCACCACCCTGCCCGCCCTAGCGGAGCGGCTGGCCCCACCCGATATCTGGCCACGCACACCGCCCATACGGGTGCGGAAATTCATACCCGACAGCTGGATCGCCCTGACCATACGCGAAGGCAAGAACCGCCAGGTCAGGCGCATGACGGCCAAGGTGGGCCTGCCCACCCTGCGGCTGATACGCGTACAGGTGGGCGACTGGACGCTGGAGGGCATCACTCCCGGCGCATGGCGCCAGCTCAGCGTCGACCTGCCACCCACCGCCCCTCCCCGCAACCCACGCAAGCCCATGAGGCCCTGATGCTGATACCCGCCGGCCAACACCCCAAGGCGATTGCCATCGCCCAGGCTCTGATCGATGGCTTTGACCGCCATTACAGCATCTTCCGGCAGGTGAGCCGGGCAGCCAAGGCCCGCTTCGAGGCGGGCGACTGGCATGCCGTGCAGTCTGCCTCCAAAGAGCGGATACGCTTTTACGATGAACGGGTGGACGAGTGCGTGGCAAGGCTGCACGAGGAATTCCACGCCGACTGGCTGGATGACGATATCTGGCAACAGGCCAAACTGCTGTTCATCGGCATGCTGGTCAACCACAAGCAGCCCGAGCTGGCGGAAACCTTCTTCAACTCGGTCTGCTGCAAGATTCTGCACCGCAATTACTTTCACAACGATTTCATCTTTGTGCGGCCCGCCATCTCGACCGAATACATCGAGTCCGATCCGCCCACCTACCGTAGCTACTACCCCCGCGCCGGCGGCTTTCGCCGTAGCCTGCGCCGCATCGTCGAGGACTTCAGCTGGGATCGCAATTTCGCCGACCTCGATCGTGATATCGACTATGTCATCCAGACGGCGCTGCAGCACGTGGGCGGCAAGTGGCCCGAGATCGAGGCGAACTTCCAGATACAGGTGCTATCCAGCGCCTTTTACCGCAACAAGGCCGCTTATATCATCGGCAAGGCCGTCAACGGCGGGGTGGAATACCCGTTCGCCGTACCCGTACTGCACGACCAGTACGGCCGCCTCTGCCTCGACACCCTGCTGCTGGAACCACGCCGCATCGCGGTGCTGTTCTCGCTGAACCGGGCCTATTTCATGGTGGACATGGCCTCGCCCTCTGGCTATGTGGGCTTTCTACGCTCCATGCTGCCATTCAAGCCTAAGGCCGAGCTCTATACCATGCTGGGGCTGGCCAAGCAGGGCAAGACCGTGTTCTACCGCGACCTGATGCACCACCTGCGCCATTCCCGCGATGATTTCATCGTCGCCCCCGGCATACGTGGCCTGGTGATGCTGGTATTCACCCTGCCCTCCTTCCCCTATGTGTTCAAGCTGATCAAGGACGAGATCGCCCCCACCAAGGATGTCACCCAGGAGATAGTCCGCGCCAAATACCAGTTGGTGAAACAGCATGACCGGGTAGGCCGCATGGCCGATACCCTGGAGTTCAGCAATGTGGCACTGCCCAAGGCCCGGTTTACGGAGGAGCTGCTGACCGAACTGCGCACGCTGGCCCCCAGCCTGCTGGAGGAGGATGAGCACGAAGTCGTCATCCGCCACCTCTATATCGAGCGCCGCATGGAGCCGCTCAACCTCTTCCTCAACCGCGCCACCACCGAGCAGCTGGAAATGGCCGTGGCCGATTACGGCAACGCCATCCGGGAGCTGGCCACGGCCAATATCTTCCCCGGCGACATGCTGTTCAAGAATTTCGGCATCACCCGCTACGGCCGCGTCGTGTTCTACGACTACGACGAAATCGAGTACATGACGGACTGCAATTTCCGCGAGATACCCGAGGCCCCCTCGCCCGAGATGGAAATGGCCAGCGAGCCCTGGTATCCGGTCGCCCGCAACGATGTCTTCCCGGAAGAGTTCGCCCGCTTCCTGCTGGGGCCCAGCGAGATACGACGGGTGTTCCTGCAGCACCATCGCGATCTGCTCAATCCCCGATTCTGGCGTAGCCGGCAGGACCGCATCCGCGCCGGCCACGTGGAAGACTTCTACCCCTACCCGCACGAACTGCGTTTCTGCCACCTGTTCGGCCAAGCCACCGACTCGACGGCCTAGCCCCTCAGCCACGCAAAAAAAAGCGCCGCCGGAAAGTTTCCGGTGGCGCTTTTTCATGTGTCCACAACAGCTAGCGGCTTAGCTGAGCCAGAGCGCGCCCACAGCGGCAGTCAAGAGGCCTGCCAAGACGGCAGCCAGCAGTGCCCGCATGCCTATCTCCGCCATGGTCTGCTGTTTGCCTGGCGCCATGGCGCCGATACCGGCCACGCAGATACCCACCGAAGAGAAGTTGGAGAACGACGACAGCGCAAAGGTCGAGATCAGGATGGAGTGCGCCGACAGCAGGCCCTGCTCCTTCATGCGGCCCAGGTCCAGGTAGGCAATAAACTCATTGACCACCACCTTCTGGCCTAGCAGCGAGCCCACCAGCAAGGTCTCATTCCAGGGCACACCCAGCAACCAGGCCACCGGCCGGCACAGCTGGCCAAACACATACTGCAGGGTCAGACCCGAGAATGCGCCACCAGTGCTGTCACGTATCCAGTTGTTGACACCCAGCATCTCGCCCAGCCAGTTCTGGCTCAGGTGGTTGATCAGGGCGATCAGGGATACACACACCATCAGCACCGCTGCCACGATGGCAGCCAGCTTCAGGCCCTCCACCGTACCTGCCACCAGGGCATTGATAAAGTGCCCCTGGTGCCCATGGTCGTAATCCATGCGGTTGGATGACATATGCTCGGGATCGTCTTCCGGCATCATGATCTTGGCAAAGATTACGGCGGCAGGGGCATTCATCAGCGAGGCCAGCAGCAGCCAGGTGGCAAACTTGGCCTGCTCAACTGGATCAGTACCGCCCAGGAAGCTCACATAGGCCGCCAGCACCGAACCCGCCAGGGTCGCCATGCCGCCCACCATCAGGCAGAACAGTTCGGAGCGGGTCATGCGGCTGATATAGGGCTTGACCAGCAAGGGGGCCTCGGACTGGCCCATGAAGATATTGGCGGCTACCGACAGGCTCTCCGGCCCCGACAGCCTCATGGTGCGCTTCATCAGCCACGCCAGGCCAAACACCACGCGCTGCAGGATACCAAAGTGGTACAACAAGGCAGACAGGCCCGAGAAGAACATCAGGATGGGCAGGACGTTAAAGGCAAAGATAAAAGCCAGCTTGCCGCCAGGATTGGCCAGGTCGCCAAAGATGAAGCGTGCGCCATCGCCCGAGAAATTGAGCATGTGCACAAAACCCGCACTGAAGCTCTCCAGCATATGGCGGGCTACCACCACCTTGCTGAACAACAGGCAGAAGCCTGAATGCAGCACCAAGCCTATACCGATGATGCGCCAATTGATGGCGCGGCGATTGGCAGAAAAAGCGTAGGCGATCGCCAGCAGGCTGATGACGCCGATCAAGGATTGCAGGGCCACCGACATGGCGCGCTCCGGGGAACTTTATAAAGCGCGCGATTCTATATCAGCGCCATGCTGCGGCACTGATTAATTTTGGCCACTGTCTGATTATGGCCCGTCCATGGGCGAGCAAGCAGCCGACCGACGCTACCAATCTGAAATCAAAGGGGAAACCCGGCGGCAGCATGGCGTGGCCGCCCCGATGAGCCACGGCAACCATCCGGTTCATCAGCGTGGCAAGTCGGCGGCATGGGCCACACCAGTGCAAGCCAGCGTATGCCCAGGGGCTGCTAGCGTTGCTGCGGCAGCACGGTGGCCGGCACTTTCGCCGCAGCCTGGCCCTGGGCGTAATACAGGCCGGTAAAGATAATGGCGAGGCCAGCCACATGGTAGAAGGCCAGCTGCTCGCCCAGCAGCACCCCGGCACCCACGGCGCCAAAAGCGGGAATCAGGTGCAGGAAACCGGCCGCACGGGTCGGCCCCAGTACATTCACCGCACGCATATAGGCCAGCAAGGCAATGACTGAGGGGAAGATACCCAGGTAGAGCACGCTGGCCAGATTGGCACCCGATGCCACCGGCAGGCCCACATGGCTCAGCTCCCAGATCAGGAAGGGCAGCAGCATGACCAAGCCCAGGGCGATGGTAACCGCCAGCACGGCGAATCTATCCATGCTCTCGCGCACGCCGCGCAGCAGCACGGTATAGACCGACCAGCAGGCCAACCCTGCCACCACCAGCGCATCGCCGCTGTTGAAATCCAGCGCCAGCAAACGGCCCAGTTGGCCATGGCAGATGATGAGCAGCACGCCGAACAGCGATCCGGACATGCCCAGCCACTCGCGGCCAGCCAGCGGTTTGCGCCATACCGCCCAGCTCAGCAGCATCACCATCAACGGGATGAGCGCGTTGAACAGCACGGCATTGGTGGCATTGGTATGGTGCAGGCCGATATAGATCAGGGTATTGGAGGTGGCAATGCCGTAGGCAGCCAACCAGAACAGGCGCTTCCAGACACGGCGCAGCTGCGGCAGCTGCTCACGGATACGGGGCCAGGCGATGGGCAGCAGCACCAGCAGCGCAACCAGCCAGCGGCCAAAAGCCAAGGTAATCGGGGCGATATCGGCGTGCATGGCACGCGCCAGGATGAAATTGCCGGCCCAGCACAGGGTGGCAAAGACCAGCAGGACATACGGCAGGGCAGCCGCAGAAGGGAACAGACGACGCAACATGGAGCGACCTCGGGTAGAGGGTGGTGTAGCCCGGTGCTTGTGGCACCAGGGTGATGACATCAATCCCCGTCGGCCATAACAGGCCGCAGGGCTTGATGCTGCATGCCAACCCGGTAAGGCTGATACGCAAGGTCGCGGATTCTAAAGAAAAAACAGAAAAACACCAGCGGAAATTGTGCACTGCAACAGTGCAATCGCACCACCAAGGTGCATCGCTACAACCAGCGCCGCCGCCAGAAGAACAGCCCCATGCCCAGGCCCAGGGTCGCCATCAGTGCAAGCACTGTGGCATAACCGTAGTGCCACTTCAGTTCCGGCATGTACTCGAAGTTCATGCCATAAACGCCAGCAATAAAAGTCAGCGGCATAAAGATGGTGGCAATCACCGTCAGCATCCGCATTTCCCGATTCAGCCGATTGCCCTGATTCGACATATAGAAGTCGGTCAGGCTACCTATCATGTCGCGCAGCATTTCCTGCGCCTCGATCAGATGTACCGCATGGTCGTAGACATCGCGCAGATAAATCTGCGTCTCGCTCAGGAAGAAGTCCGCATCGTCACGCTGCAGGGCATTCAACACCTCGCGCATGGGCCACAGGGCTCGCCGCAGATACAGCATCTCGCGGCGCAAGGCGTGGATATGGGTCAGCACCTCGGGCTTGGGGCTCTCCAGCACCACATCCTCCAGCGTCTCCACCCGCTCCCCCAGTGCTTCCAGCACCCCGAAATAGCGGTCGACCAGCTTGTCCAGCAAGGCATAGACCAGGTAATCGGCTCCCAGCCTACGCACCTGCCCTGCACCTTTGCGCAACTGGTCACGCACTTCGCCAAAGGTGCCGCTGGGATGCTCCTGAAAGGTCAGCACCCAGCCACGCCCCAGGACAATTGAAATCTGCTCCGTCAGTACGCAGCCACTGGCGTCATCGAAGCGGGCCAGCTTGGCCACGATATAGAGGTAGTGCTCAAAGGTCTCGACCTTGCTGCGTTGGCCGGTATTGAGTATGTCTTCCAGCGTCAGTGGATGCAGCTTGAAGCGCCGCGCCACCTCCTGCAGCAAGGCATGGTTGCCCAGGCCATGGATATTGAGCCACAAGGTCCCGTGGCTAGGCTGGAAGCCCTGTCCCTGCGCCAACGAGGTAAAGCAGGTTTCCCGCAGATCCTGCTCGTCCGGGCCATACTCAATCAAGGTGGCCAGCGTTTCGGCCTGCGCATCGACATGGCTGCCAGCCGGCTTGGCCGCATGGTGGGCCAGCAGGCGTCGCTTCTTGGCCATATCAGCTCCAGTGCAGGAAATTACTGGACAGCTGCAACACCTGACCAATCTCGCGCCACTCCTCCGCCTCTTGCAGCAGGGCGGTATGGGTAAGCGGGTTGTTCGCCAGCCAGTCGTCTTCTGCCGTCAGGCTGAAGCCATTGCCCAGCGCCACCAGTTGCACAGGCGGCAGGGGGCGGTCGGTACGGCTGCGGCAGCACAGCACAGCCAGCCGCAGCGACAGCACCCTGGCCCAGCGATCACGCGCATGGCCACTGCCCAGCTTCTTCAGCCCACCCTTATGGCCCAGCACCAGCAAGGCCAGGCGGGCCTGCTCATGGCTGGAGAAGCCCGGCATGTCGGCATGCTGCAGGATATAGGCCGAGTGCTTGTGATAACTGGAATGCGAAACCGACAAGCCGATTTCGTGCAGGCGCGATGCCCACAGCAAGAGATTGAGGTCCTGCTCTGCATCCAGGCCCATGCTGGCGGCCAGCTGCCGGTAGAAATGCTCGGCCAGGGCGGCCACCCGGTTCTGCTGGGCCATGTCGACATGGTAACGGCGCTTGAACTGGGCTACGGTCACCTCGCGCAGATCGCGCTGGTGCTGCCGGCCTATCAGGTCGTACAGCACGCCATCACGCAGCGCCCCCAGGGTAATACCCATCCTGTCCACGCCCAGCTCGGCAAACACCGCCGCCATGATGGCAAACCCGCCTGGCAGTACCGGTCGCCGGTCCGCCCGCAGACCGTCCAGATTCACACTGTCTATGTGTCCGGCCTTGAGCATGATCTCGCGCAGCTTCTCCATGCCAGCCACCGTAATGCCGCTCTCGGTCAGCCGGTTCATCTCCATGATGTCGCTGAGCGAGCGGGCGGTGCCGGAGGTACCGATCGCCAGCTGCCAGTGCTCATGGTTGAAATCCTGGACAATGGCCTGCAACTCGCTGCGGGCAGCCAGCTCGGCATCGCGCAATGCCTGCTTGGTCAAGCGCCCATCGGGGAAGAACTTGAGGCTGTAGCTGACGCAACCCATCAGCAGGCTCTCGGTCTTGAGCGGCTTGTACTGCTGGCCGACGATAAACTCGGTAGAGCCGCCACCGATATCCACCACCAGCCGCCGCTCCTTGCTGGCAGGCAGGGAATGGGCCGCGCCGATATAGATCAGACGCGCCTCTTCGCGGCCGGCAATGACCTCGATGGGAAAGCCCAGCGCCGCCTCGGCACGTGGCAGGAAGTCGCTGGCGTTCTTGGCCACCCGCAGGGTGTTGGTCGCCACCACGCGCACATGCTCGGGTGCCATGCCGCGCAGGCGCTCGCCAAACCGCGCCAAGGCCGCCAAGGCACGCTGCTGGCCCTTGTCGTTCAGGCGCCCCTGGCCATCCAGGGCAGCGGCAAAGCGCACCGTGTCCTTCAAGGCATCCAGCGGATAGATATGATCCTCCACCACGCGCGCCACCTGCAGGCGGAAGCTGTTGGAGCCAAGATCGACGGCGGCTATGGTGTGCGAGGGACTCATCGGTCTTCTTCTAGCGAGGCGGGGATGGGCGGATTGTCGGAAGCGGCCAGACAAAAAACAAGCCCCCCGTGCAAACGAGGGGCCTGATTTACGCAAATAGGCTTAAGAAGCCTGCTTCTCTATCTCTTCCAGCGGGCTGTGGCGCACGTCGATGCCCTTGACCAGATAGACCACATACTCGGCAATATTCTTGGCATGGTCGCCCACGCGCTCGATGGCCTTGGCGATTTCGATGATCTCCAGCGCCAGGGTGATGGTGCGCGGGTCTTCCATCATATAGGTAATCAGCTGCCGCTGTATGGCCTTGAATTCCTCATCCAGCTTGATGTCCTCGCGCGCCACCTGGCCAGCAACGCTGGGGTCCAGCCGGGCAAAACCATCCAGCGCGGTACGCAGCATGGTCAGGGCGATATTGGATTGATAGGTCAGGTCGGACAGGCGCGGCACATTGATGCGCCCACCTTCATAGATCAGCCTGGCACGACGGGCGATCTTGCAGGCCTTGTCACCTATGCGCTCCAGATCGTTCACCACCTTGTTGACCGTCAGCACCATGCGCAAATCGCTGGCTGCAGGCTGGCGACGGGCGATGATATGCATGCAGTCATCGTCTATCTCCATATGCATGGTGTTGACCTGGTTCTCGGTTTCGATGACCTTGTCTATCATCTCGGCGTCACCAGTCTCCAGCGCCCTCATGGCGTCGCGAAACTGCTCCTCCACCAGGCCGGCCATGGCCAAAATCTTGCCGCGTGCGGTTTCCAGCTCTACATCGAACTGCTTGGAAATATGTTCGGACATGGTGTGCTTCCCTCTTCGGACTGGGGTCTATCCCTCACGGCGCTAGCTTGGCACGAGCCATGCTCAGCGCCAAACGAATTTTCCGTGACATTTTTCTTACAAGTGACGCAGCGACCGACCTGGCGTGACCAGGCCTGTGCGCCAGCTTACTGGTAGGTCTGCACGCCAGTGGCGGTACCCAGCAACAGCACATCGGCACGCCGCCGTGCAAACAGCCCATTGGTCACCACCCCCACTATCTGGTTGATCTCGCCTTCCAGCTTGCCCGGCTCGGCAATGGCCAGGCCATGCACATCCAGTATCACATTGCCGTTATCGGTGATCACCCCCTCGCGGTAGACCGGGCGACCACCCAGTTGCACCAGCTCACGCGCCACATGGCTGCGGGCCATCGGTATCACCTCCACCGGCAAGGGAAATTTACCCAGAATATCCACCAGCTTGGTTTCATCCGCGATGCAGACAAACTTCTCGGCCACGGCAGCCACGATCTTTTCCCGGGTCAGGGCGGCGCCACCGCCTTTTACCGCATGTAGGTGGCGATTGATCTCATCGGCGCCGTCCACATAAATAGGCAGCCTATCAATGGCATTGAGGTCGTACACCGCAATGCCATGCGACTTCAAGCGCGCGGCCGAAGCCTCTGAGCTGGCCACGGCACCGTCGATGCGGCCCTTGATCTCGGCCAGCGCATCAATGAAATGATTGGCTGTCGACCCCGTTCCCACGCCCACCACGCAGTTATCAGGCACAAAGGCGACAGCAGCGCGGGCGGCTGCGCGTTTCATTTCATCAAGGGTCATGCTGCTACTCCAGAAGAGACGGCGAAAACCGGATTATACGGTGCCTGCGCGCTGAATCTGCAGCACGAATGCCTGTATGCCGCTCAACAGCATCTCAATGGCGATCGCCGTCAGTATCAGGCCCATCAACCGCTCGAAGGCCATGGTGACCTGCTCACCCAGGAAGTCGGCTATACGCTCGGCAAAACCCAGCACCACGGCCGAGACCAGCATGGCCACGGTCAGCGCACCTATCCACTCCAGTTGCCGATGCGGTTCACGGGCGACCAGCAGCAACACAGTGGCAATGGCCGAGGGGCCAGCAATGAAAGGAATGGCCAGGGGCACCAGAAAAGGCTCACCCTTCACCTGGTGGGCAAATGCCCCCTCCGGATGCGGGAATATCATCTTGAGCGAAATCAGGAACAGGATCACCCCACCCGCAATACCCAACGAAGTCTCGCTCAGATGCATGACCGCCAGCACCTGCCGGCCAAAGAACAGGAAGAACAGCAGGATGCCGAAAGCCAGGCAGACTTCACGGATGATGATGCGGCGCCGCCGCGCCGGATCCACCTGCCGGAGCAGGCCAATGAACAAAGGGATATTGCCCAGCGGATCCGTTACCAGGATCAGCAGGATGGTGGCAGAGATAAAGGTAGAGGTTTCCATGGCTTACAGCATAGTGGGAAAAACAAAGCCCCCACAGCAAAAAGCAATGGGGGCCGGGTCGTACAGGTAGTAATCCTTACAGCGCGGCGACGATCTTGATCTCTACCTTGTACTCAGGCGTGGCCAGGCGCGATTCGACCGTGGCGCGGGCCGGGGTATGGCCTTGCGGCACCCAGGCGGACCAGGCTTCGTTCATAGCATCGTAATCCGCAATATCGGCCAGCCAGATCTGGGCAGTCAGTATCTTGGTCTTGTCGCTGCCGACCTCGCCCAGCAGCCTGTCTATCATGCCCAGTATCTCTTCGGTCTGGGCCTTGGCAGCATCGGCCAAGGTCGCCTCGGCCACTTGGCCGGCCAGGTAGACGGTATTGTTGTGGACGACGATTTCAGACAGGCGGGGGCCAACGTGATAGCGCTGTATGGACATGTTTTTCCTCGGGCTTGAAAGGGATTCCCAGAAGGCTCGATTTCCCATCGAGACAAACGGGAATGCCCTGAATGCAAAAGGGGCGGCTGACCAGCCGCCCCGGGCAAGATAGGGACCGTATTATGCCAGCGCCACGCCGCGCAGTCGCAGCGAGAAATCGCGCAAGGCTTCAATCCCGCTGGCCTCGGCACGTGCGCACCAGTCCTGCAGCTGCTTCAGCAGCTGCTCCTTGGACGAGGACGAACGCTCCCACAAAGCCGTCAGTTCCTGCCGCATGTTGTAGACGGTGTCCAGCACCTTGGATTCCGCCAGCAAGGCATCCAGCTTGGCCTGGTCAGCCAGCGGCGTATCCTTGCGATCCTGCTTGAGCCAGCGCTTCATTGCCCGCTTGGGGTTGAACTGGAACTGCGAGATATGCGGTGCACGTTCACGCAACTGCTCCAGCTCCCCGGCCACCGTCGCCTTCAACTGGCGAGCGTAGGCAGAGGCAATCTCGTAGCGGTTGGCAATGATGGCCTGCAGCGTATCGAAGTCAGCCTGGGGCTTGGGCGCCACCTCGCGCACCGACGGCGCCACCCGGCGCACCTTGGCCAGGCCCAGCAACTCCAGGATACGGATATACATCCAGCCTATATCGAACTCCCAGGACTTGTTCGACAGCTTGGCCGAGGTACCAAAGGTGTGGTGATTGTTATGCAACTCCTCACCACCGATCAGGATGCCCCAAGGCATGATATTGCGGGACGCATCTTCATTCTCGAAATTGCGGTAGCCCCAGTAATGACCAATACCGTTGATGATGCCGGCAGCCGTCACCGGTATCCACAGCATCTGCACCGCCCACATCCAGATACCGTTGGCACCGAACAGCAGCAGATCCAGCACCGCCATGGTGACCACACCCCAGACACTGCGCCTGGAATAGAGATTGCGCTCCAGCCAGTCATCCGGTGTGCCATGGCCGAACTTCTCCATGGTTTCCTTGTTCTTCGATTCTGCGCGGTAGAGCTCGGCGCCCTCAAAGAACACCTTCTTGATGCCCAGAACCTGGGGGCTGTGCGGGTCTTCCTCGGTCTCACAACGGGCGTGATGCTTGCGATGGATGGCAGCCCACTCCTTGGTCACCATGCCGGTGGTGAGCCACAGCCAGAAACGGAAGAAATGGCTGGGGATAGCATGCAGATCCAATGCGCGGTGCGCCTGGTGGCGATGCAGGAAGATGGTTACTGATGCGATGGTGATATGGGTAAGCACCAGGGTAACAACAATGTAACCCCACCAAGGCAGATCGATCAGGCCATTAAGCCAAGAGAGCATGGGTGTTCCTTGTAAAGGAATATAAGCAGACGACGGGATTCTACGGCAAATCAATCACCTAGCGCGTGCTCGAAGTTTGATCCAGGGCAAAGTTCTTATCCTGCGCTGCAGCAATCAGATGCAGATCACGGCGTGGATAGGGAATCTCTATGCCGTGCTCACGGAAAGCCCGCCAGATCTTCATGTTCAGATCAGAACGCAGGGCCAGCGTTCCCTTGTCCGAATCCCCTATCCAGAAGGCCAGCTCCAGGTCTATGCCGCTCTCGCCAAACCCCCTTACAAAGAAGGCCGGCTCAGGATCAGCCAATATCCTCTCCTCGCCCTGGGTTTGCGCCACCAACAGCGCACCCACCGCCTCAAGATCGCTGTCATACGCCACCTGTACGGGCAGGACTACCCGCTGCTTGCTGTCCGAGTGCGACAGATTGAGCACGGTCGACGTGATCAGGGCCTCGTTCGGAATGATGGCCTCGGAACCATCGCCCAGCTTGAGCACCACATAGCGCGAGGTAATGCCGGAAATACTGCCCTGGCGGCCTTCGATATTCACCAGATCGCCTATGCGTACCGAACCATCCAGCAGGATGATAAAGCCAGACACATAGTTGCTGGCGATCTTCTGCAAGCCAAAACCCAGGCCAACACCGAGCGCACCGCCAAATACCGACAGCACCGTCAGGTCTATGCCAACGATAGGCAGGGCAATCATCACCCCCACCACCACCAGGACGGTGCGCATCACCTTGGTGGCCACCACCCGGAAGCTCAAATCCAGCGAGGTGGCCGACATCACCCGGCGCTCAGCCAGGCGGCCGAGCCAGACCGCCACCAGCATGGTCACCGCCACCGACAGCCCGCCATTCACCACCATCAACAGCGAAATACGCTGCTTGCCCATGGCAAAGGCCACGCTATCGAGCAGCTTCTGTATCTCGGGCAGCACACCGGTTATATGCAGGGCAAACACCAGCCAGATCAGCCAAGCCAGCAGGCGCACCGCCTTCTTCACCCATTCCGACTGGATAAACGACTCCTGCAGCAGATAGGCCACCGTACGCACAATGGCCAATACCGACAACAAGCTGGAACCCAGGCGCAACAAGGTCACGCTCTGGCCGCTGGGCCAGAACACGATCACCATTTCCACACACAACCAGAACAGCACGGGATACATCACCCGCGCCATCCCCTCGGAACTGACGCGCCAACGCGCCAGCCCAGCCTGCCGCAAGCGTGGCTGCAGCACGCGGCTGGCCACCCAGGCCAACAGCGCGCACCCCAGCAGGGCCAGCGCTTGGCTCAGGAGATGGGTTTCAGCCAGGCCCAGCCGCTGAAACTCCTCGATGAATTCGTATAACGGCGTACGTTGCAACTCCTTCACCATGGGTTCAGCCCTCAGCCGCGCGTATCTTGCGCAGGGTCTGGGTGGTGGAGGTGTCAAACAGGAAGGGGATGGAATGCACCTGCCCGCCGCGCGCCAGCACTTCGGTGCTGCCCACTATCCTGTCCGGCTGCCAGTCCCCTCCCTTCACCAGGATGTCGGGCTGTACTGCCAGTATCTCGGCAATCGGGGTATCGGCGTCGAACCAGGTCACCAGGTCCACAGAAGCCAGCGCTGCAAGGACGGCAGCACGGTGTTCGGTCGGGTTGATGGGCCTGTCATCCCCCTTGCCCAGGCGCCGTACCGAGGCATCGGTATTCACCGCCACCACCATGGCCGCACCCAGCGCACGCGCCTGGGCCAGATAGGTAACGTGGCCCCTGTGCAGGATATCGAAGCAGCCATTGGTGAATACCAAGGGCCGGGGCAGGCGGGCGATCCGCTCTGCGAGTTGTTCAGGAGGACAAAGCTTGTTCGTGAAATCAGGGTTGCTATAGGCAGTCATCGTGGTCTTGTCATGCCGCAGTCAGCCCCCCTTGGACGGAGTCCCTGGCCAGGAGCTGTCGCTGCACTTCTTTGCGGTAAAGGTTTAGTTGACCAACAGTATCAAAAGTTCGGTCAAACAGGCTGGATAGATTGCGCAAGATACCGCCAACCACGCGCGCTTCCCAGTCCTTATCGAACACAATCTGCTGGTCCAGCCAGCGCTCCAGCCAGGAAGGGTCGGGCAGACGGCTCTGTATGGTGTCATTGGGAAAGAGCGCCTGGTTCACGTGCAGATTGGTCGGGTGCAAGGGCTTACCCGACTTGCCGCTGGACGCCATCAGCACGCCTATCTTGGCAAAGGCGTAGCGGGCATCATCCCCCATACGCTCTATCGCCCGCTTCATATACTTGAGATAGGCCCCGCCATGGCGAGCCTCGTCCTGCGACAGGGTCTTGTAGATATGCTTGATCACCGGCTCGGTATGCCAGTCAGACGCACGCCGATACCACTGGGTCAGCCGCACCTCGCCACAGAAATGCAGCATCAGGGTCTCCAGCGCCGGTGCCGGGTCGAACTCGAAGCGTACGGCATGCAGCTCCTGCTCGGTTGGCAGCAGATCAGGCCGGAACCGGCGCAGATACTCCATCAGCACCAGGGAATGCTTCTGCTCCTCGTAGAACCAGACCGACATAAAGGCAGAGAAGTCGCTGTCATCACGATTGTCACGCAGAAACATCTCTGTCGCCGGCAGCGCCGACCACTCGGTGATGGCATTGAGCTTTACCGTCTGGGCCTGTTCGTCGCTCAGCAGGCTGGCGTCAAAACTACTCCAGGGTATGTCGCTCTGCATATTCCAGCGGGCTTTTTCCAGCGAGGCAAACAACTCGGGATACAGCATGGCGATTCTCCTAGGCGCGATCTGGCTAGCATAGCGCAGGGTAGAGGACAGATTGATGACACAAATTGTACAGGACAATTAATGCACATTGCTCATCTATCTACACCGGAGCATCACTTGGCGAGTCCCCCCAAGTGCTACCCACTCGTCTGGCTAGCAGGGCAGTAGAACGTTCCAGTTTGCAGTGAAGAGCACAGATATGTCATCGCAACCGCAATCATGGGTACTAACCACCATACGAGCTAAGACTGTTAGCGGCGCTGTCAGCGCTTAACAGTATAGAAAACAGATGCTATTCCGTATTTTTCTCAAGTAGCGGCTAGCTTTTATCGAAGTTGACTTGGTGAAGGAGCTGAGTCCGATAACTCCAGCACCTGCACTTCAATTCGGCCTTCAAGACCATGCTGGCAACATAATCTGGCAAGATGAAACCGGAGTTCCGCGATGGCTACGTGTCTCTTGGGTTTCGAGAAATGATTGCCCTTATACCAAAGTACCAAATAGAGGCCATATTCAGCTCTCTTTGCCTTCATGTAATGTGGTAGCTGGTGAGTCAAGCCCGCGTCTAATGCACTTGCATGAGCATTCTTGACCTCAATTGGAACATGGCATATGCCCATTCCTTCAACAAACCCTGATATACAAAAGTCGAGGAATCCTCCAGCCAAGGTTGATTCGCGATGTAGCTCTAAGTTTCTCGCGTCACATAACGGCTGAAGCAATCCTGCGATAGTCGGCTGAGCATCAGGCTCACTCTTAGGGAGCCGGTTTACTACCGTCTTCTGAAAATCGGTCTTGTTCCAAAAGGCCGACTGCATGGCGGAAGTCCGTATGATTTCAGCCAGCTCAAGAAACATCGTATTCACTTCATTTCGTAGCTGCTCGTAGCTCCTATACCGGACTAACTCTGGTAAGGGCTGTGAATTCTCTGCGTTCAGTATGGCGTATACGGGCTTCTCCTCCATCTCAGTAAGATACATGACATATGCATTTAGTGCGCCAAGGAGATTAGTCTTTAACTGTGGAAGACTGCTTTCATAGTAATTTCGCAGGTCAATTGGAACTCTTACATGATCGGCTACAGCGGCGTTCGTAAATCGATACAAGCCAATATTTAGAAGAACATCAGCAGCCGATACTTGACGCGGGCTAAGACCAGGGCTGGTGGACTCACCCTTGTACAGAGTCATTCCAATTGTATAGTCCGCACGACCAGAATCAATTTCATTGCCAGCATTTGCATAGTAACCTTCAGGTATCAGGTCTTTAAGGTCACATAACGTTAAAGCCCTTACTTGCAAGAGTATCCATGAATCCATATTCAATACCTCACCTCTGCTGTCACCCCTACTGCAAAAGCACCTAGACTATTCAACGCAACCATTGATACGGTCGGAGCCGTCAAAGGTATAGCAGTTTTGACTATACGCCCGCCAAAGCAAAAGCCCCAGACTCTGTTGAGTCTGGGGCTTTCAAGGGGAGCCTGGCGGTG